>CAYZXC010000033.1:0-13006 GCA_964482275.1 uncultured Eubacteriales bacterium | reverse complement strand
GGGAAATACACCAATCGCGCGTGCCGCGCATCCAGTTCATATAATTTTTGGTAAAGCGCTCCGGAACGAACTTGATCTCGCCCTTTTCCACCGCCTCAATGGCAGGCTGGGCTAACGGCTCCATCTTGACAAACCACTGCTTGGACACCATCGGCTCGATGGTCTGATGACAACGGTAGCAGGTGCCGACATCGTGCTTGCGGGGCTCGGTCTCCTTCAGATAACCACCCGCCTCCAGATCGGCTAAGATCGCTTTGCGTGCCTCCGGCGCCGTCATACCGGCATACTTACCGCAGTCGAGCACCTCCGGCTCGTCCACCGCCGCACGGCCCGACGCGCGCAGTTCATCCGCCGCCGCTTTATCCGCCGCGCCGGTCAGATGACCGTCGTAAGTGAATACGCGGATCATCGGCAGGTCGTGACGCTTGCCGACCTCAAAGTCGTTCGGGTCATGCGCGGGCGTGATCTTCACGACACCCGTACCCTTGGTCATATCCGCGTGCTCGTCGCACACGATCGGGATCTCCTTGTTAAGCAGCGGCAGGATCACGTGGCAACCGTGCAGATGCTTGTACCGCTCATCCTCCGCGTTGATCGCCACCGCGGTATCGCCCAGCATCGTTTCGGGACGCGTGGTCGCCAGTTCCAGTTTCTCGCCGGTCTCCTTGACGGTGTACAGCAGGTGCCAGAAATGGCCGTCCTTCTCCTCGTACTCCACCTCGGCATCCGAGATCGAGGTATTGCAATGCGGGCACCAGTTGACCATACGGTTACCGCGATAGATCAGTCCCTGCTCATACAGGCGGACGAACACTTCCTTGACCGCTTCCGAGCAGCCTTCGTCCATCGTGAAACGCTCGCGTTCCCAGTCACAACTGGAGCCGAGCTTTTTCAGCTGACCGACAATTCGGTTGCCGTACTGATTTTTCCACGCCCACGCGCGCTCCAAAAAGCCGTCGCGACCGAGCATTTCTTTGGTAAGGCCCTCTTTGCGCATCGCTTCCACGACTTTGGCTTCAGTTGCGATCGATGCGTGATCGGTACCCGGTACCCACAACGCGGCATAACCCTGCATCCGCTTAAACCGGATCAGAATATCCTGCAGCGTTTCGTCCAGGGCATGTCCCATATGTAATTGACCCGTGACGTTCGGAGGCGGGATAACGATGGTGTACGGCTCCTTCTCAGGATCCGGCTCCGCGTGGAACCAGCCGCCCTTCGTCCAGAAATCGTAAATACGATCCTCCACTTCACGCGGTTCGTATGTTTTGGCTAACTCTTTGCGCTCTGCCATAGGAATGTCCTCCAAATAACAACGATATATAAAGTCAGTATAGCACACTTTTTTTCGTTATACAAGAAAAAAGCAGGGCTTTCGCCCTGCTTTTTTACTCAATATCCAGTTCCGGCGGAACATCGATCTCGTCGGATACATATTTTCCGTTTTTTTTACGCTTGCGCACGCATTCCGAGAGCAAATATTCGATCTGCCCGTTTACCGACCGAAAATCGTCCTCCGCCCACGCGGCGATCGCGGCGTACAGCTTGGGCGACAACCGCAGCGGCACCTGCTTCTTCTGTGCATCGTTCATATCAATACAAGCTTCCCGAATTCACGACCGGCTGTGCATCGTGGTTGCCGCACAGCACCACCAACAGGTTGGACACCATCGCCGCCTTTCGCTCCTCGTCCAGTACGATCGTATTGTTTTCACCAAGCCGCTCCAGCGCCATTTCCACCATACCGACCGCGCCGTCCACGATCATCTTGCGGGCATCAATGATCGCCGACGCCTGTTGCCGCTGCAGCATGACCGCGGCGATCTCCGGCGCATACGCCAGATAGGTGATGCGCGCCTCGATGATCTCCAGACCGGCCTCCGCCACTTTTTGCTGGATCTCATCACGGATGCGCGCCGCCACGACCTCGCTTGACCCGCGCAGACTTCCCTCGTCGGCAACGCCGTCGCCGGTCGTGTCCACATCGGGTGCTACGTCATACGGATATACCCGCACAATGTTGCGCAGGGCACTGTCGCACTGCAAGGACAGATATTCCTTGTAGTTGTCCACATTAAACACGGCCTTGGCGGTATCCACCACGCGCCACATCACCGCAATGCCGACCTCGACCGGATTGCCAAGGCAATCGTTGATCTTCTGCCGGTTATTGTTCAGCGTCATGATCTTGAGCGATACCTTTTTGTTGGTCAGCTCAACATTTACATTCGTGCCTGCCGCCACCTTGTGTGCCGCACCGCCGTCGACGTCGCCGCTCTGATTCAGCTTGGTCTTTGCCGCGGGATTCACCGCCACACAAAACGGATTAACATAATAAAAACCTTCGTTTTTCAGAGTCCCGACATACTTACCGAACAAAGTCAGCACCAGTGCCTCCTGCGGTTGCAGAACCTTGAGTCCCAAAAACGGGATCCAGCCGACACACAGCCACACGATACCGATGACCAACAGCACAACGCCAAGCGCTCCGCCATTCTCCTCCATCAAAATGCCGCCGTAGATCGTCATGTAAAGCGCCGCCAAATACAGCACACCGGTCAGCAGCAGTACCGCCATACCGTTCTTTTTTGCTCCCAATACCTTCTCTTGCATCCCTTACAGCCCCCTTCGTTGATATCTAAATGATATCACAAGCATATCACGCTGTCAATACCTGTTTTGTGCGCAATTTAAGCGCATATTGCTTGACTTTTGGCAGTTTTGTTCTTATAATGAGAGGGTAGTCTACGTATTTTGCAAGGAGGATATGAAAATGGATTTCTTAAGCACCGTCAAAGGCTCCGATATGGAGAACTATTTTCCCAAGGGATGGGATATGAAAAAGATCGACGAATGCTGCGACAAGGGCGTTGCCCGCGAAGCGTTTTGGAACGACGATTTCCAACCGATCGCCTGTGAGTCCCTGAGCGACTTTGATACCTTTATGGGTCACGAGATCGCCAACACCATTCGTAAAGCGCGTGAAGCCGGCGAGAAGCTGGCGATGATCCTGCCCGTTGGCCCCATGGGCATGTACAAATGGGCATCCTTTTTCCTGAAGGAGTGGAACGTCAAGTGCGACCACGTGTACACCTTCAATATGGACGAGTGGTCGGACATCGACGGCAACACCCTGCCCTCCGACAACTCCGCTTCGTTTGAGTACAGCATGAAGCAGGCGTTCTTTGACAAGCTCGGCGAGAACACCGTTCCGCCCGCACAGCGCAACTTCGCCACCAAAGCGAACCTGCCCACCTACCCCGAAAAGATCGCGGCTCTGAAAGCCGAGGGTGCGAAGCTCGTGCTGGTATACGGTATCGGCCGTGCCTGCCACATCGCGTTCTGGGAGCCGACCTTTGCGGAGGATTACGCGACCGAGGCGGAGTGGAAAGCCGCTCCGTACCGCATCGGTGCCAAGCTGACCCCCATGACCATCGAGCAGAACGCCATCACCAGCTTCAAGAGCCGTACCACACTGGTTCCCTGCTTTGCGAACACGATGGGCCCCGGCCTTATGTTCCAGGCGGACTACGCGATCGGCGGTGCCGACGGCACCTTGGGCCGCGGTATGGGCTGGCAGGGTATGAGCTTCCTCATCACGCTGCACTACGGTCCGAACACCAGCTTCACCTCGTCCTACATTCCGACGCTGCCCGGCAAGCTGTTCTATCTCAAGGAACTCGCGGGCCCGCTCACTCCGGAGTGCAACTAAACCACCACAAGCCGAACGCCCCTCCCACACAAGTGGGAGGGGCGTTCTTTTCATATCTCTTTATAACTCAACAACATCCTGTGCCGGACGGAACATCCATTTTCCGTTGGTGAAGTCCGGAATCTGCTGTACAGCGCCGCCCTCACGGATCGACTGCTCAGACAGCACCGAAACCGCCATCCACGCTGCGGCATCGTACACGTCAAGCGGCATCGGCGTGCCGTTCTTGACCGCCTCGATAAACGCGCGGTGCGTGAAATAATCCATACCGCCGTGTCCCATCTCTTTGACTTCCTCGGAGATGTCCTTCCAGATCGACGGCAGATATTTCTCCTCATACTCCGTCGCGTTGTTCAAGAACTTCTCGTAGTTTCTGTAGGTGTCAAGCTCGCATTCCTCCGGATGCACTCCGTCGATAAACACAGAGTTTGTCTCCTGTTGATAAAAGCCCTTGGTGCCGCGTACCGTAAACGCACGGGTATAATAGCGCGGCAAGGTCGTATCCAAGGTCAACAGCATCGTCTCGCCGTTCTCGCATTTGACGATCGTTTGCACGATATCGCCCTGCTTGAACTCTGCGTTCAGCACCTCGTCCGAATACTCAACCGTATCCTTGGTTTCCTGAATATACGCCTTTAAGCCCGCCGCCTTGGACGCGACCGAGGTCAGCGAGACCATGCGGTTACCGCGGTTGATATTGAGCAGCTTCGCCATCGGGCCAAGCTCGTGCGTGGGATAGTTTTCACAGTTGCGGGTGCGGTAGTTACGGAAGCGGTAATGGCGCTGCTGGATCCCTTCCGCGACCTCTTTGCGCAGATCGTGACCGTACACGCCGGAGCAATGTACCACTTCGCCGAACAAACCGTGACGCATCATTGCCGTCGCCAGCAACTCATCCTTGCCGTAGCAGCAATTTTCCATAAACATATACGGCGTACCCGTTTCCTCGTGCGTACGCACCAGCTGCCAACAGTTGTTCAGCGAATATTCACTGCCCACCTCGCTGGCAACCGGAATACCGGCACGCATCGAAGCGATCGCGATCTCCGCGTGCATATCCCATGCGGTATAAATGCTGATCGCATCCACCTTACCGCAAGCAATGACCTCGCGGTAATCGGTTGTCTTAAACGGCTCTGCCTGTCCGGCTTCCACGACCGCTTTCGCTGCATCCTCTACACGGTCCTCATACGAATCGCACACCGCCGTGATCTGCACGTCCCCCATCTTCAGCAAGATATCCTTGAGGATCTGCAAGCCGCGCGCACCAAGGCCGATGACCGCAATTCTGACTTTCTCCATACCTTTCGCTCCTTTTCCCTTTTCTTTCCTTCATCATAGCGTGTATTCGACATATGCGCAATGGGATTTTCTATCACAAAACCTGTGTTTTTTTATCATATTTACTTTTTACAGTCGATATGGTACACTGTTTTCGGGTGATGGTTATGGATAAATTTCTTCCTGCACAGGATATGCGGTTTTTCCTTTCCGAGGGAGATCTGCACATCGTCAACCTCGGCTACAACGATTTTTCCAAGCCCGATCTGGTTCCGATCCATTCCGCGCGTTTGCAGGGCTATTACACCCTGCATTACGTGCTAAGCGGTAAGGGTGTGCTGACCTTCGGCGGAAGCACCTACTCGGTCGGCACTGGTTCGCTCTTTTTTCTGCCACCGGATCAGCCGATCTTGTATTACCCCGATGCGGATGAACCGTGGGAATATGTCTGGTTCGCTTTTAACGGCGAGCGTGCCGCACAGTACGGCGAGCTGATGGGGTTTTCGGAGCAAACGCCGGTGCTGGCGGCACCGCACGCCATACGCCTGTGTCTGGAGCGACTGTTTCTGTCTCTCGGCGATACCGGCGGCGACGAGTATTACCTGGTGCTCTCCGCGTTTTATGAGATCGTGCACCGTTGCCGTCACGCGATCCAACCACGCAGTATGGCGAGTGCAAAAGAGATCATTGACGCCAACTTTACCCATAATAATTTTTCCATTGATAAGCTGTGCCAGACCTTATATATCAGCCATTCACATTTATGCCGTCAGTTTAAGACGGCATACGGCATGTCGGTCAAACAATATCTTATTCATCGACGGTTAGAGCACGCCCGGCATTTGCTGACGACCAGCGATCTGCCGGTGAAAACCGTGGCACTCTCCTGCGGGTTTAACGATGAACTGCATTTTATGAAAACCTTTAAGGCGGCTACCGGTACCACCGCCCTCGCCTACCGTGCGACAGGCGGACGATAACAGACACACAGCAAAAAGCGCTTGCGGTTTGCACCGCAAGCGCTTTTCATTTACCAATCAGATCCGTGCCACACCGGTATCGCGCGCAGCCTGTGCCACACGCTCAGCGACCGTCTTGCCGATGCGCTCATCAAACGCAAACGGCATAATATATTCCTCGTTCAGTTCCTCGTCGGATACGAGAGAGGCGATCGCGAGAGATGCCGCCATCTGCATCTCCTCGTTGATATCCGATGCACGCACATCCAGTGCGCCGCGGAAAATGCCGGGGAACGCCATCACGTTGTTGATCTGGTTCGGGAAATCCGAACGGCCGGTACCGACCACGCGCGCACCAGCGGCTTTCGCCTTGTCCGGCATAATTTCCGGTACGGGGTTTGCCATCGGGAACACGATCGCGTCGGTGTTCATCGATTTCACCATTTCCTCCGACACACAGTTCGGCGCGGAAACACCGATAAATACGTCCGCGCCCTTCATCGCATCGGCAAGCGAGCCGGTCTGTTTGTCACGGTTTGTCACCAAACTCATCTCAGCCTGTGCCGGATTCAGTTGCGGGTCGCCCTCGCACACGATACCGAACCGATCGCACATCGTCAAATTCTTGACACCCAGCTTCAACAAATGCTTGCCGATCGCAATACCGGCGGAACCGGCACCGTTGATCACACAACGGATCTCTCCGATCTCTTTTTTGGTCAGGCGCAACGCGTTAAGCAGTGCCGCACCGACCACGACCGCCGTGCCGTGCTGATCGTCGTGGAAAACCGGAATATCGCAGATCTCTTTCAGACGGCGCTCGATCTCAAAGCAGCGCGGGGCCGCGATATCCTCCAGATTGATGCCGCCAAAGCTGCCGGACAACAGGTAAATGGTGCGCACCAATTCGTCAACATCCTTCGTGCGCAGGCAAAGCGGGAACGCATCCACATCGGCGAATTCCTTGAACAGCACGCACTTACCTTCCATAACAGGCATACCGGCCTCAGGGCCGATATCGCCGAGACCCAGAACGGCTGTACCGTCGGTGATGACCGCCACCATGTTCCAACGGCGGGTCAGCTCAAACGATTTATCATAGTCCTTGTTAATGGCCAGACAGGGTTCTGCAACGCCGGGGGTATACGCGATCGACAGCTGCTCGCGGTTTTTCACCGGTGTGCGCGAAACGACCTCGATCTTGCCCTTCCACTCGTAGTGCTGCTGTAATGCTTTTTCCTTGATATCCATCGTGCTCTATCCCCTTTACTTATACGAACTGCTCGCCGCGTTTTCAAACTTCACGTCGCCCAGATACTTGACCGGATCCAGACCGACATACTGACACATATCAAACATTTCGGCAACCGTATTGATATTGACCGCAATGCCGTTTTCGAGGCGATCCGCTTTCGCGATGATCTCCTTTTCACCGTGCGTGTAAATGCGGGTCGCTCCCTCACATTTCGGGGACTCGCGCAGCTCCTGCAGGAAGGTGGACAAATGCTCCTTGATATCGCCCGCATCACCGAAGATCTTGGGATCGATCGCAATAAAGCCGTGGCAGGTGCCACCCTTGCCGCCGATATGAGTATGATTGGAGGTCAGACCCATCGACAGGATCGAGCAGAAGATCTCGCAGAACATACCGTAGCCGTAGCCCTTGTGACTGCCGGTCTGTTCGGTCTCACCGCCCAGAGGCATAATGCCTCCGCCGTTTTTCGCCACGATATTGGCAAGCACGTCCTTCGCGTCGGTCGAGCCCTTGCCGCTCGCATTGAGCGCCCAGCCCTCCGGCAGCGGTTTGCCGAGCTTGTTGTAGATCTCCAGCTTGCCGCGCGTCACGACCGTGGTCGAGGCATCGAAGAAGAAATCGTACGGCTCGGCAGGCATCGCGATCGCGATCGGGTTACTGCCCAGCATCGCCAGGCGGCCGAAGGTCGGCACCATAATCGCCTCGCTGTTGGTCATCGCCATACCGATCAGACCGGCGTCACACGCCATCTTGGCATAGTATCCCGCAATGCCGAAATGGTTGGAGTTGCGTACCGTTACAACGGCAATACCGCTTGTCTTTGCTTTTTCGATCGCGGTGTTCATCGCCTTGTGAGCGATCAGCTGACCCATACCGTCGTGGCCTTCAATAACGGCGGAAACCGGTGTTTCAAACACGACCTCCGGCTTCGCTTCTACCTTGATAAGGCCTTTTTCAATACCCTTATGATACCGTGCCAAGCGCTGCATACCGTGGGATTCAATGCCGTACAGATCGGATAACAGCAACACGTCCGTGATGATAGCGCTCTCCTCTTTGGTAAACCCAAAGCTGTCAAAGCAATCCTCGCAAAATGTTTTGAGTTGATCATACGAGTAGGTTAAGTAGGTTGACGCCATTCTAATCGCTCTCCTTTAATGCAAATTCTTCCACGTATCATTGTATCACACAGTATATGCGGGAGCAAGACACAATCTGTCCTTTTTTTGCATTTTTTGCTCATATTTATCTTTTGTTCCGCAGTAGGGCGAGGACGGGGATCCACCGCATACCACACCTATCAAAAAACGGGCAGGCTCCGAAAAGCCCGCCCGTTTTAACGTTACTTATTGTCCGACCGTTGTTGTCGTGGCCGCCTCGGCGGTCGTAGTCGCCTTGTTGGCTTCCGCGTTCACCACCGGCAGATAGGTGTTGCTGGTCAATATCTGGATCGCCGCCTGCAGCTGTGTATCCTCCTCGTCGGTCAGCAGATCAAAATATACCTGCTTGTCATACGCGAGGTCTGCCGTTTGATCGGGCATCAGGCCGATATCCTTCCAGGTTTCCCCGCTTTGGATACGGTATAACACACCGGTAGACAGCCGCACCGCACCCTTGTCCGACTGGATCGTCGCATAGCTCTGCACCACGGCTTTGCCCTGGGTGGACGTACCGACCAAGCGTGTCTTGGACAGATCCTGCAGCACGCCGGCAAACAGCTCCGCCTCGCCCTCCGTATTGCCGTTTATCAGCGTTACCGACGGTGCGGTCATCTCGTAGGTATCGGTCGCGCTGAAGGTTACCGTTTCGCCCTTTTTTTGACAGTCGGCGTACGGGCCGCGCGGCAACAGATAATCCAAGATCTCCTGTGCGGCGGACAACTGCCCGCCCGCGTTGTTGCGCACGTCAAACAGGAAATACAGTGCGCCCTGCTGCGTCAATTCGTTGTACACGTTCTTAAACTGCAACGGCGTGACGTTGTTAAACTCACTGATCCGGATATAACCAATGGTGTCGTTTATCAACCGTCCGGTAACGCTCACCACCGTATAGGTGTTGGAGGAAAGCTCGACCGCCGTCGTGGCTTCGCCCTGCTTTACGGTCAAGATCAGCTTATCCGAAGAATTGATCTTGGACTGCACCAGGATGTACGACGCGCCGGTGACTGCCTCGCCGTCAATGGCGGTCAGAACATTGCCTTTTTCAATACCGGACAATGCGGCCGGCGAGTTCCCGTCTACCGACGAAACGATCAGCTCCGTACCCTTGACCGTCACCGTCAAGCCAAAGCCGGTACGGTTACCCGCCAACTGACTTTGTACCTCTTGATATTCCGCCGCGGACAGATACGCCGCATACGGGTCCTCTAATCCGTCAATATATCCGTTTGCCAGCGCAGCGCGCAGCTTTTCCTCGTCAATGGTATAATCCTTGCGCGCCGCAGAGTCGATCTCGTCAATATAGTCATACATCGCCTGACGCTGACCGACATCGCTGACAAGAGAGCTGAAATGCCGCATGGAGAGTACCATCGTGCCGGAGATAGTCAGCGCGACGGCTAACAACACCACCGCGATCATAACCCCAAGCGAGACCTTTTTATTCATGCTCTCTCACCTCTTACTTCAAGTTAGGTCGGCTGTACCACGTATCCCTTGGCGATCGGATCAACGCGGACGTTATCCTCACGCACCTCAAAATGCAGATGGGCGCCGTACGATTCACCGGTATTGCCGATCACACCGATCTGCGTGACACCGCCGGTCACATACTGACCGACCGTTACGCTCGGCGTATACCGCATATGGGCATACAACGTCACGATACGAACGCCGTTGGCGTCTAAACCGTGATCGATCATACAGAAATTGCCGTAGCTGTAGTGCATCGACTGCACCTTGATGACCGTGCCGCTCGCCGCCGCCACGATCGGCTCACCGAGAGAACGACCGTTGGAAATGTCGATCGCACGATGCCATCCGCTGCCGCGTTTACCGTAACCGGACGAAATGCGTTTAATGGTCGGTGCCGGCCAATACATCTTGCCGCCGTATGTACTTGCGGCAGGCGTACCGTTGAGCAATGCCGCGATCTCGCGGTCTAACTCGTCCTCGGACGCCTGTATCTGCTGCAGCTTTTTCTCATACGAGTTTTGCTGCTGAAGCAGCTTGTTCTCTTTGTTTTTAGCCGTGGTATACAACGCCTCCAGCGTTTCATACTGCGTATCCAATCCGCCCTTGAGCGTTTCCAGCTCCGCTTTGGCAGCCTCCGACTCGGCCTTTTCCTGTTCCACCGCGTCCTTCTTGATCTGGATCGCCAGTTTTTCGGCTTCCGCCTCATCGCGCAACGCCTTATCGTGCTCCGAAACACAGCTGATGACCTGTGCTTTCAACAAATAATCCGCGTAATCCTCGGTGTTCATCAACAACTGGAACGAGGAATACTGATTGGTTTGTGTGATCGCCTTGACACGCTTTTTCAGCTTGGCCATGATCTCTTCCATCTTGGCCTCTTGAGCGGCGATCTCGGTATTCAGCGTTTCGATCCGCGCGGTCTGCTCCGCGATCTGCTTGTCGATCGCACTGATCTGCGTTTTATACGCATCGATCTGTGACTCCAGGTTGCTGACCTTTTTATACAGCTGATTGACCTCTTTCTGTTGATCTTCTATGCTGTCACCCAAGGAGTCCAGCTCCGCCTGAATTTCCTTTTCTTCCTTTTGCAATTGCGCCAATTCGTCGCGCAGTTCGTCTACGGACTCCGCAAAAACCCGCTCGGTAGGGATAGGAACCGCCAACAGCAGCGCTGTCAACGAAACCATGGATACGATTCGCATGATCGTTTTTCGCGTCGTTTTTCGCATCGTTATTCCTCCTTGCACGAGATCGTCAACGTTATTCGGTATGCTCTTTGAGATACCGTCCGATCGAAACCGTACTTCCCAGCACGCCGGTGATCATACCGCCTACCAGGAAACCGATCAGCAGCTGCCACCACACCATAGTAAACGAAATGAGTTCCAAACTGCTGCTGAATGTAAAATTCTGTCGAATAATTTCATAAACGCCGAACAGCAGGCCGTACGAAACCGCACCTGCCGCGCTACCGAGTATGATGCCCTCCACCATGAAGGGGAACCGCACGAACCATTGCGTCGCGCCGACCGAGCGCATAATTGAGATCTCGCGGCGGCGGCTGTACACGGTCAGCTTGATCGTGTTCGCGATGATAAACAGGGACACGATCAACAGCAGTGCGATCACCCACACGCCGACCGTGAGCACCATGTTACGCACCTTTACGAGCGTCTGCGACAGTGCCTGGTCGTAATCCACCTTGTCGATGTCCTCGATCGTCTTTACCGAGGACACCGTTTCATCAAACAACGTCAGATCGGCAAAGCGGATAACAAAGGCATCCTGCAACGGGTTATCCGCTTCCAGATCCTCCAGCAGATCACCGAACTCATCCTTATAGCGCTCCAGCAGCGCTTCCTTGGAAATATACTCCACCTGCGCCACGTTGTCCAGCGCCTCAAGCTCGGCTTTGATGGCGGTCGCCCGCTCATCGGTCACCTCGTCACTTGCATAAGCCACCACGACGTTCTGCTGATACGCCCAGTCAAAGGCGTTCTCCACGTTTTCATATACCAGATAAGCGCAGCCGGTAATAAGCAGGCACGAAACCAACACCAATACCGAGGCTGCCGACATAAAGAAGTTTTGGCGAAGACTGCGAACGCCCTCTTTCACCAAAAACCGGAACGTGTTAAATCTCATGGGGCACCTCCTTGCTGTCCGATACCACAAGGCCCTCATGGATCTGGATCACGCGACGGCCGAAGGATTTGACCAGATCGTGGTCGTGCGTCACGACCAGCACCGTGGTACCGCGGCGGTTGATCTCGGTAAGCAGCTCCATGATCTCATACGACAGCTCCGGATCAATGTTTCCGGTCGGCTCGTCGGCGATAATAAGCGACGGATTGTTGACCAGCGCACGCGCCAGACCGACACGCTGCTGCTCGCCGCCGGACAGCTCCGGCGGGAAGTTTTTTGCCTTGCCCTGCAGGCCGACCAGACCCAATACGTACGGAACGCGGCGGCGGATCTCACGCTGAGAAGCACCGATCACCCGCATGGCGAACGCCACGTTGTCGAACACCGTCATGGTGTCGATCAAGCGGAAATCCTGAAACACGATGCCCATCGCACGGCGCAGATACGGGATCTGGCGCTTTTTCAGCTTGGACAGCTTGAAATTACTGACCACCACTTCGCCGGAGGTTGCGACCTCCTCGCGCATAATGAGCTTCAAAAAGGTGCTCTTGCCGGCGCCGGAAGCGCCGACGATAAAGACGAATTCGCCTTCTTCGATTTTAATATCTATTCCTTTTAAGGCCTCGTTGCCGGTTTCGTAGGTTTTATGTACGTCACGAAATTCGATCAACCCAGCTCGCCTCCTTACTTTCACGACCGCCGTTGAGCGCGACGGCAAGCGCCACGCCATCCATCATACCGCACGGCAAGCGGTACGGCAACCATCAGTTTTTGGTAATAGCCGTTTTCCTCTAAGAGAAAGGCCCGATCGTTTGCCGTCCGAGCCTTTTTTGAAAGATCAATATTTCACGGGATCCGCCATCAGGTATTTCTTGACCATCAGCGCCACCTTGAATACGATCGCATCATCAAACTCTCGCAGATCCAGTCCGGTCAGGCGCTTGATCTTTTCAAGACGATACACCAGCGTGTTGCGGTGCACGAACAGCTTGCGGGAGGTTTCGGAAACGTTCAGGTTGTT
>CAYZXC010000032.1:0-13084 GCA_964482275.1 uncultured Eubacteriales bacterium | reverse complement strand
GACGGCGAGTTCATGCTGAACGGTAAGCAATGGCGCGCCTACGGCTTTAACTACTGGCCGCTGTACTCCACCGGCTTTGAATGGGAAGATTACTGGTGGGGTTGGCTGGACTGCGGATATTACGATCCGATCGAGGTCGAACGCGACCTCAAATTGATGGCGGATATGGGCATCAACTGCCTGTTCACCCGTCTGGACGGCAATCCCATCGGTCGCTGTGCGGATACCATTCGCGATTTTATCCGCCGTTGCAGACGCTATGGTATGCATTTGGTCATCAGTTTTTGCAACGCTACCGCCCCGCTCAATTTCCAACCCATCGCGTTCAAACGCTTTATGGAAGATACGGGACTTATGAACGATCCCATCCTGTTTGCCCACGATATCGGCTGGGAGGTCGGCGCAAAATTCTACATCAATCAGCGTTTTGCCAACCAGTTGGACGGCCCTTGGCAAGACTGGATCGTCGAGCAGTACGGCAGTATCGAGAACGCGGAGAAGGAGTGGGGCGTTCCCGCCGATCGCACCGACTACGGACAGGTGATCGCCCCTCCGCTGGATCAATTTATGAAGGAAGGCGAGTGGCGCGTTAAAGCGTTCGCCTATCGCCGCTTTATGACGGATTTCATCAGCCGCAAATGGAATAGGGTACTCACCGAGCTGCGTGAGATCGATCCGAATCACCTCATCACCTGCCGTACGGGCGCTATCAGCGGCGGATTGACGGCGGCGGTCAACTGCGGTCCGAAGCATTTGGATTTCACCACCCCCGAGGGGTGGCGTATGCCGAATGACGATACCGGTGCCTTGCACGCCGTCGCGGTTCCGCTTGCGATGAAGCTGTATTCAGGCAACAAACCGACCGTCTGGGCAGAATACGGGCTCAGCTCTTGCGAAATGGGCTACCGCAACTTTGAATGGGATTTTGAAACGCTCAGCCCCCCTGCTCACGGTGAAAAGCAGCAAGTGGAGTGGTGCGAACGTTTCTTCGGTACGCATAAAGCGGCGGATATCAACGGCACCGCGCCGTGGTGGTTCCCCGGCGGCTTGCGGTACAGCGAACGCAGCTTCTGCGGATTCTGCGGACCGGAAGGTGTGTGGCGCCCGTGTGCAGCACCCTACAGATCGCTTAGCTCGTGGTTCAAAGAACCGCGGGAAAAGAAACCGGTCGATTATTACGTGACGATGGACGAAGAACAGTACGTGTCCAGTTGGTATGCTCTGCTGTGGGGCGAGGACAGACCGGGTGATGAGAACGTACCGGTGGACTTTAACAACAACCGTTTGACGGGCGAGGTGCGCGGCGAAGCGCGTATTGCGGTGGATGAAGCACTGAAAAACGGCAAGGCCATCAAGTTCCGCACCCCCCGGTACGGGTACGACCTCGGCAACGATGCCGATGGTGGCGGTCGGCGGTGTCCCGCTGAATGGCCGCAACCCCGCGCGTTATCTCAACGCGGAGTTCAACTATTTGGAGATCGAAACGGCGGACGGTCAGCGTGTACGGGTCAAAAACGGTGCACGCATCAAAGCCGACAGCATCCGTCTGCGTGCGTGCCTCGGCAATACCCGCGAGGCGACGTGGCTGAAACCGAACGGCGATGAAAAAGGCGGTGTCTATCTGTGCGCCGACGGTCCGTGTACGGCAAAAGCCCCTCTCCTTGCGGATACCGCGTTCCTCGCGGACGGCATGACCGATTGGCTGGCCTTATCGGGAGGCGGGGAATACACCTTGCGTATGAACGCGACGGACGTCACACCGTTCGGCGAAGTCTGGCGTATCACAGTAGACTAAGCATAAACAGCCGACAAGACCCTTGTGGTTTTGTCGGCTGTTTTTTGTATTTTGCACAGGGGACATTTCGGACAGGTGCTATTGCAGTATTGAAACAAAAGGTGTATACTGTTTTCGAAAATCGCTTTGGAGGGTTACGATGGAGATCAATTCACTGAATATGCTCAAATTCTCCCACTCGCGTTCGGGAGAACTGCCGTTCTCGGTATATTGGGTATCGGCGAGCAGCGGGGAGAATACCGACAATTTAAATTTCCGCAATCACCACCACGCGTTTTATGAACTGCATTGCATCATAGACGGCACGATGGATTACGGCGTTGACGGTAAGACCGTGCAGTTGAACGAAGGCGAGTGTATGCTGATTCCCGCGGGCTGCGTTCATAGGGTCGATGGTTGTGCCGAACGCTTTGTCAAGTTGACGGTGGCGTTTGATCTGCGCGAGACTGACGATGGAGTCGGCAAATGCCGCGTTCATAAAATGAGCGCCGATATGATGCACGACATAGACAGGCTCTTTTCCGAAGCGGGTGCGAAAAGTCCCTACCGCTGTGAGCTGGCGGAGCTGTCGGCTATCGGCTTGGTGCTGCGTGCGGCTGAGGTGCTGGGTGTGACCGCCGTTACCCGAAAGGACGAAGGGTGCGATGACAGGGTGCTGAAAGCCAAGCTGTTGATGGAGGATAACCCGAATATTCTTTTTACCTGCGAGGAGCTTGCCGGATATTGCCGCGTCAGCGTCAAACAGCTGGGCCGGCTGTTTAAGGAACACGAGGGAAAAGGACTTCTGGAATACATCCATTTTCAAAAGTTGGAAACAGCAAAACGGATGCTTGCGGAGTTGGATCTGCCGCAAAAAAAGATGGCAGAGCTGTTGGGCTTTTCCGACTATCGGTATTTCGGGCGCTTCTTTATGAGGATGACCGGGATGAGCCCCGGTGAGTTTAAGCAGGAAATATTGAAAAGGTGAAGTTGAAATATCGGACGGACAAGGTGTCAATATCGGACATTGTATTGCAATGCGTTATCGTCCGAGATAAGATGTGTTTACAGCAAAAAGGAGGTACGGAAATATGAAAGTTTTGGTTATGACGGATATCGAGGGCGTCACCGGTGTGACCACCTTTGCACAGGCGGAGAACAGTGAGTTCGGCAGACGGATGCTGATGAACGATTTGAAGGCGGTGCTGGCGGGCATTCGGGATGCGGGTGCCGAGGCGGTGGTATACGATATGCATACCGACGGCCGAAACGTGGATATTGAGCAGATCACGGAGCCTGTGGTGATGGGCAAACCCATTCTCGGCGACTGTTGGCGCGGCGTGGTGGACGACGGCATTGACGGATTGTTTATGCTCGGCCTGCACACGATGGCGCACACAGGCGCGTTGCTGGAACACAGCTACCTACGGGAATATGACGCTGTCTATCTCAACGGCATCCTCGTGGGTGAGATCGGGATGGAGGCCGCCCTTGCGGGTGAGCGCGGCATTCCGCTGAAATTTGTCAGTGCGGACGATAAAGGCTGTGCCGAGGGCGAGGCGCTGATCGAGGGGCTTGTGACGTGTGCTGTGAAGAAATCACTCACCCCCGATACAGCGGTGTGCTTATCACCGGAGGAAACCGGAGAGCGGTTGCGCAAGGCGGCTTGTGAGGCGGTAAAAGCGAGTATTACGCCGTTCAAAGTGAACGGGCCGTTTGAGATCAAGATCGTTTTCTCCGATTGCTTGTATTTGAAGAAAATGAAAGAGCAGCATCCGGAGATCTTCGAAAACGAAAACACCGTAGTGATGCGCGGAGAGAATCTGCTGCAAACCTGGTCGCAGTATCTGCTGTATGAAAAGGAAATGGTGGCGGCATGTCAGTGATTTTAGGCGTTAACCATATGTTTTTATATCCTGCGTCCATCACGGATGAAAAAGCACATCTGGAAAGCATCAAAAAACTGGCGCTTACCGATCAGGTCGATGCGCTGGATTGCTGGCTTTGGCGTGGGGAGACCTCACGGGAAGAAAAACGAATTCTCCTCGACAGCGGGAAGGTCATCAACTATAACATTGGTGACCGCTTCGGCGAGGGAACGGCTCTGCCCGCCTCAAAAAACAAGGCGGAGCGGGAGCACGCCTACGACCTGATGATGCGGGAGATCGGCTATGCACTGGAGCTCGATTCCAAAAAGATCATTTTCGGGAGCGGCCCCGACGATCCCGCTGATCGCGAGGGTGCCAAAGAGCGTTTTGCGGAGCTGATCCTTAAGGTGGCATCGCAGCTGCCCGCGGATGTAGAGCTTGCCTTTGAGCCGACCGATCGGGACATGGACAAGTTCTTCCTGTACGGCCCGCTTGACGAAACGGCGGCGTTTATCCAAACGATCCGTTACAATGGCTTTGAACGCATCGGTCTTCTGTTGGATATGTGTCACATACCGATCATCCACGAAACGCTTGAAAGCGCAGTGGAAAAAGGCGGTGCACTGTTAAATCACATCCATCTCGGAAACAGCGTGATACGCGATACAAGCGATCCGTTTTACGGGGATAAGCATACGCCGTGGAGCTATGCGGGCGGTGAGTATACTGAGGAGGATGCCGTTCGCTTCGTCGGGTTGCTCAAACGTGCAGGATACTTTGACAAAGACAATGCCACGGTATCGTTTGAAATGCGCCCGTATGCGGGGATGGCCTCGGAAGAGAGCCTTGAAAAATTCGTGGGTGTCTGGAAAACAGCAGCGAAGGAGTATGGCATATGACATACCAAATTGAAGCAAAGCCGTTCGGCGACTACGATGTCGTGGTGTGCGGCGGCGGAACAGCGGGTTGCTTTGCCGCGATCGCCGCGGCTCGCCAAGGGGCAAAGACCTTGCTGATCGAGCGAGGGTTTGCGGTCGGCGGAATGCTGACGGTGGGCGAAGCGGGAATCACCAAGTTTACGGAGCATTGCAAGGATCCGCAGCGGTACAAGGACGAGGTCGTTGACACGCTTGCCACCGACCCCAAAGCGGTGCAGGTGGTGGGCGGTATCGCGCACGAATACGTGATGAAACTGATCCGGAACGGCCAAGCGGTAGGCTCGCACGGCGAAGCGGGCAGTTATGTATTCACCGAAAGGGCGGCGGCACAGCTCGTCCTCATTGAGTTGCTGGAAGACGCCGGCGTTGAGATCTTGTACGATACGCGGGTGTGCCTTGCGGAAAAGGACGGTGACAAGGTCGTTGCCGTTGTGGTGTGCAACAAGGAAGGCTTTTGCCGAATCGCTGCCAAGCAGTTCGTTGACGCGACGGGTGACGGCGATGTTGCCGCACTCTCCGGCGTTCCGTTCAACAAGGGCGCTACCGAGGAGGAGGTCGCCGCAGGTTACGCCCGCAAGGTGGGCGACGTTCTCGCGCCCGGCGTGATGTTCCGCGTGCGCGGCGTTGATTTCGAAAAGCTGTTTGCGTATTTTGAAAAGCGGCCGGAAAGCTTTTACGTACAGGAATTCGGCGTGATGAGCTTCGACGACGTTCGTGAAAGCTACCGTCGGGGAGATATGTGCGTGTTCCGCATCCGGTTGTTGGAATACAGCCCCACTTCGCCAAACGGTCTGATGCAGGTGTACAATCTTCCGCAAAAGGACGAGGCGATCTTGCTGGGCCCGTTGTGCAGTACAGGCGAGCTTGAGGAGGACGGTCTGGATGCCAGACGTCTGAGCGCCGCTCAGAACTTCTTGCAAAAAGGCGTGTATCAGCTGATGTCCTGCGTGCAGGCGTTGCCCGGCTTTGAAAACGCCGTGGTTACGTATATTCCGGATGTGGGCGTGAGAGAAACGCGGCACATCATCGGTGAGTATATGCTGTCGGTAACCGATGTTCTCAGCGGAAAGGATTTTGACGATTCGATCGCTTGCGGCGGACATCCGTTGGATGTGAAACCGCTGCCGCCTGAGGTTGAGCACATTGACTATAACCACTGGCGATTCCATATCCCGTATCGCATTATGCTCCCTAAAAACGCCGACAATCTGCTCGTTACGGGCCGATGCGTTTCGGCTTCCCGACCGGCATCGGGCGCGATACGGCCTACGGCGCAGTGTATGGCGATGGGCGAGGCGGCAGGTGTGGCGGCAGCGATGGCGGCACAGTCGGGCGTATCCGCAAAGCAGGTCGATGTTGCCAAGCTTCGCGCGGCGTTGATCGAAAGCGGGGCAATCGTATAAACATCATAAACGAAAAAAGCAGCCGAGAGGCTGCTTTTTTACGAGTTTTTTTGGGCGGCGCGGTATTGGACGGGTGTCATATTCAACTGCTTTTTGAAGATGTACATAAAATACTCCAGAGAATTGTATCCGGAGGAGAAGGCGATCTCTTTTATGGTAAGTGTAGAGGATGACAACAGATCACACGCGAATTTCAGCCGTAGGGTATTTAAGTACTTGTGGAAGGTCATACCGATCTCCGCCTTAAAGAGCTGACCGAAATAGTTAGGGGACAGCGACAGCCAATCCGCCAGCTCCTCAAGGGTGATGTTACTGCGGTAATGCTCGTTTGTGTAGATGATAGCCCTCTGGATCGGCGGAGGCAGTGTTGCATGATGCAGTGCGGGTGCTTGTTTTCGTAAAAATGTGATCAGGATATCCTCCATATAATTGCAGGCCACGATATCGCAAAAAGGCAGACCGCCGGAGGCTTCCGCATCCATCTGGGACAATTTGTTTACGATCTCATCGGTCTCGCTCGGTGTGAAACAGCAACTGAAGGTGTGGAATTCCAGATACTCTGTCAGCTTGGGAGAGAGCCATTCTTTTTTGAAATGCACGCTGTAAAGAACCATATCGGTGATCGCCGTCGAGCTGTGAAAATCGTTGTAGCACATCAAATACGCGCAACCGGCGGTGATGACGGAGGCAGTGCCGTTATGGATATGCCGTGCCTGACCGGATACGATGATCTCAAATTCATAATAGTCGTGCCAGTGAATGGGGAAGGAGGTCCCGGCTGCAAATTCCTTTTTTTGCATCGAAAAACGGTAATCCGCTTGTATATCGTCAGATTGTGTGTAAATGCGTTTGCTCATAATTTTCACTCCAATCGTTGATTTTCTTAATAATACCCCATTTTTTTTGAATTTACAAGAGCGTTTTTGAATTGTATCATATAGAATATGGGGGTGTGTCGTATGACAGGCTTTGATATTGGCGGAACCAAGTGTGCCGTCTGTATCGGCGAGGAAACCGATAACGGGATCGAGATCCTGGACAAGCGGGTGTTTCCGACCGATCTGACGGTCTCACCGTATGAAATGCTGGACAGGCTGTGTGCCGCCGCCGAAGAAATGGGCGGACTGACCGATGTGGTGGGCATCAGTTGCGGAGGTCCTTTGGATTCTAAAGAGGGCGTGATTCTGTCGCCGCCCAATCTGCCCGGCTGGGATGAGGTGCGTGTGGTCGAGTATCTGGAAAGCCGATACCCGGTGAAAGCGTATCTGGAAAACGACGCTAACGCCTGCGCGCTGGCGGAATGGCAGTTCGGCGCAGGAGAGCGCTGTGAAAATATGATCTTTTTAACCTTCGGAACCGGTATGGGAGCGGGCCTTATTTTGAACGGCAAGCTCTATTCCGGCACAAACGGTATGGCCGGTGAGATTGGTCACGTGCGTATGGCGGAGTACGGCCCTGTCGGATACGGAAAGCAGGGCTCCTTCGAAGGCTTTTGTTCCGGAAACGGATTAGCGCAGATCGGACAAACCGTTGCGCGGGAACGCATTCAGTGCGGTGAGTCGGTCTCGTTTTGCCGTGACATCACGGAAATAGACGGGATCACGGCGAAGAGCATCGCCCAGGCAGCACTGGACGGGAATGCAGATGCGATCGAGGTGTACGAGCTTTGCGGCACGATGCTCGGCAAAGGTCTTGCCATCCTGATCGACGTGCTCAACCCGGAACGTATCGTTCTCGGCAGCGTCTATCAGCGAAGCGGTCAATTACTCCAAGCCGCGATGGAAAGAGAACTGGAGCGGGAATGTCTGACACAGGCGCGGCAGGTATGCCGTATCGTTCCGGCACGGCTGGAGGAAAACATAGGCGATTATGCCGCGCTGGCGGTTGGTTTTACAGGAGCTAAGGAGGGAAAAGACAATGCTGTATGAACGGTATCCGAATTTGCGGCCGTGCGAACGGGACGTTGAACGGGCTTTGGCGCTGCTCATTGATGCCTACCGCCGCGGCGGGAAGGTGTTGGTTTGCGGGAACGGCGGCAGTGCCGCGGACAGCGAGCATATTGTGGGCGAACTGATGAAAGGGTTTAAGCAGAGCCGTCCGGTGACGGACGACCGTATCCCCAAAGCCTTGCGTGCGGGACTGCAGGGGGCGTTGCCTGCGATCTCGCTACCCAGTCAGAGCTCGATCCTTTCGGCGTATTGTAATGACGTGTCGCCGGAAATGATGTACGCTCAGTTGGTGTACGGATACGGTAAAGCGGGGGACGTGCTGCTCGCACTGTCCACCTCCGGCAATTCCGTGAATGTGGTAAAGGCGGCGGAGGTCGCGAGCTGTCTCGGTATGACGGTCATTTCGCTGACCGGTGCGGCGGAGAGTAAGCTGTCCGCTTTGTCAACGGTCACCGTGCGGGTACCGGAAACGGAGACCTACAAGGTGCAGGAGCTGCATCTGCCGGTGTATCACTACCTGTGCGCGGAAACGGAGAACGCGTTATTTGCATAAGGAGGAAGATAAAATGAAATACATGATAGGCTGCAACTACTGGGGTTCCAAGTACGGAACCGATATGTGGAAATACTGGGACGAGGAGTCGGTTCGCAAGGATCTGGAGCTGGTTTCGCAGTATGGTGTCACGCATATGCGCGTGTTTCCCAACTGGCGTGATTTCCAGCCAATCCATCTGGTGCAGCAATGCAAGGGCGAATTTCAGCAATACCGCTTTGCGGACGATAAAAAGATCGACAACGAATTCGGCTTGGATATGGAGCAGATCGAGCATTTTCGCACGTTTTGTCGGATGGCACAAGCGAATAACATTAAGCTTGTGGTGTCTATCGTTACCGGCTGGATGAGCGGCAGACTGTTTGTGCCGCCGGCATTGGAACGGCTCAATCACATCACCGATCCCGAAAGCCTGATGTGGCAGACTCGTTTAGCCCGCGGACTCGTGCGGTATCTGAAGGACGAACCCGCCATCGATGCGTGGGATCTCGGTAACGAGTGCAACTGCCTCGGTGTTTCTCCCAGTCGCAACGCCTCCTACCTGTGGACGGCGACGATCCGCAATGCGATCTTGTCCGAGGACAAGACCCGTATGATCATGTCGGGTATGCACGGTCTCGGAACGTATTCCAGCCAGAATCGCACGTGGTTTATCCAAGACCAAGCAGAACTGACGGACGTCCTGACGCCTCATCCGTATCCGTCCCCGTCGGTCGGTGGCGATATTGAGCCGATAAATCGTCTGCGGACCACCTTGATCCCGACAACGCATGTCGCCTTGTATTCGGGGGTTGGTCATAAACCCGCCATGCTACAGGAGATCGGTACCTTCAGCAATACGGTCGGCAATGAAAGGATTGCGGCGGACAACGTGCGCGTCAATCTGTTTTCCGGCTGGGCGAACGGTTCTCTCGGCTACTTTTGGTGGTGTGCGTACGACCAAAAGCACCTCACGAACCCGCCGTATTGCATGAGCATGATTGAAAACGAGCTCGGTATGTTCCGGGCGGATTTCACGCCGAAGCCCAATGCGTTCGTGATGAAAGACGTTACCAAACTGCTCTCTGATCTGCCGTTTGGCGATCTTCCCGCCGCCGAGGTGGACGCCGTCTGCGTCATTCCGACGGAACTGGAAAACTACTACGACCAGGTCGGTGCTACGTATATTCTCGGAAAACAGGCGGGTATCAACGTCACCTTTGCGACCTGCGAACAGGAATTGCCCGAAGCGCCGATCTACATCGTGCCGGCTCTGATGGGGTGGAGTGCCATCACACAGGAAACGTATGCCAAGCTGGTCAAAAAGGCGGAAGCGGGCGCGGCCGTTTATATGTCCACAGGCACCGGCTTTATCAGCGAGATCGAGGATAAAATGGGACTGGAATCCCTCGGTATGATCAATTCGAGTGAGATCCGCGAGGCGGATTTCGGCAGCTTTAAGGTTCCGTTTGCGTATGACAAGAAATTCTTGTTCCGCAGCGTGGGTGCCGAGGTGCTCTCTCAGGACGATGACGGCACGGTGATCTTCTCCAAGATGCCGCGCGGTAAGGGGGCTATCTATTTCCTCAACTTCCCCCTTGAAACGATCGCGTGGAATCGGCCTGACGGCTTTGTCGATCATCCGTACTACAAGATCTATCAAATGGTTGCCGAGGACGTTTTGGCGCAAAAACCGGTCGTCAGCAACCATCCGGATATTGCTCTCACACTGCATCCGGTAGACGGGAAACGGTACGTTGTTGTCGCCGTCAACTATTCCGACCGTGACCTGCCGTTGGATATCACCTTACACGGTGCTCAGGTAACAGCCGTGCACTACGGCGATATGAAAACGGTGCCGACATGCGACGCCAATATTTTTGAAGTGACGGTCTGAGCAAAAAAACGGTTGCAAATCGGCAAAAAATCGGCAAAAACCTTCTTCCCCCCTTGACAAATTTTTCGGGGGGGGGTACAATACTCTTAATTCAGAAAAGTCTTGCCTTTGGGCAGGCACCTGTGATATTATAAGGGTGATTGAAAGGGAGATGATCGCAGTGAAAAGAGTGTCATCCATTATTGCTGTGCTGGCCATGCTGCTTGTGTGCGCCGGATGTGGGGCGGGCTCCGTTGAGGACACACAAACCACAACGACCGAGAGCACCGTTGCTACGGACGGCACGACCGACACCTCCGTGGCGACCACGGCCGGTACTACGCAGACACAGCCGACAAACGGAACCTCCGTAAGAACGACGACCACGACCACGACCACCACTAAAACGACCAAAACGACGGCGTTTCGTATGAGATATTATCCTCAATATACGGATCACATTAACGTGCGCGGTGCCTTGACGAATACCGGCTATCGGATCACGCAGGATAAAGAATTGCGCATCGCCTTTATGGGTGGCTCGGTCACGAACGGTATGGGCAGTACAAGCGGCACGAGCGGGTTCCGCGGGCGTCTGCTCACGAACGCGCGGCTTACGTATGAGGCGGCCTTTTACGCGGTCGATGCCAGCTTGGGCGGCAACGGCTCGCAGTACGGCGTGTATATTGCCGATACGTTCGTTGCTGCCGAAAAGCCCGATCTGGTGTTTATCGAATACGCCGTCAACAATGCGTACGACGGTGTTACGGATGCCGACACGCTTTGGAATCACTATGAGAGCATGATCTATACGATCCGCGAGGCGAATCCGTATGCCGATATCGTGCTGTTGTATGTTTCGGATGAAGCCAACCGGTCGAAGAGCATAATTCCGGTGCTGGAGGAGATCGCGGAGAAATACGACCTCGCATCGGTGAACCTGTATGCGGCGATAAACGAAGCGATGCAAAGCAACGGATATACCTGGGGACGGTATTACTCCGATAGTGTTCATATGAGCGACAACGGATACGATCTGTCTGCGGAACTGTTACAGGGCGTGCTTGAGTACGCGATCAGCACGAAAACGACGACCTATCAGAAGATAACGATGCCTACGCCGAAAACCACCATTCAGAGTGAGGCGACTGCTGTTCTGACCTCGAAGCTCACGACGGTACCCGCAGGCTGGGAAAAGGTTTCGGAATTCTCTTATGCCGGCACCAAATACGGCGGATGTATTGAGACCTCGACGGCTAATAAGCCGATTACCGTCAAGTTCAAGGGCACGGATTTCGGCGTGCTGGTGGAGTTCGCCGAGGATGCCGGTGTGCTGGAATACAGCATTGACGGCGGCACGTATCAGCGGCTTAATTGCAGTTTGGATTATTCCAATCCCAAGGCGCGTCTGCTTTTGAAAAACGGCACCAACGGCGAGCATACGATCACGATGAGGTTGTCGGGAACGGGCCGTATGGCGATCGCGGCGTTTTTGCTCAACGGAACGGTTCAGAGCGTTCAGTAAGGCAAATGAAAGGCTGGCTTTGCGTAAAGCCAGCCTTTTCTGCCATCCATTAACAGCTTGAAACATATATGAGGGGGTCTTTCGGATGCAGTTTTATTCACACTATGCCGATTTCATTAAGGTGCGCGGCGGATTGCCTAACACCTCCTGCAAGATCGCATGCGGTGAAGCGTGTACGGTTGCGTATATGGGCGGCTCCGTCACCGACGGTATGGGTGCTACCCGCGGCACCGGCGGTTGGCGCGGGCGGTCGTTCGTCTATCTGCAAAACACCTATCCCGCGGTCGCGTTCGAGCAGGTGGCGGCCAATATAGGGGGCAACGGCTCGCAATACGGCGTGTATATCACCGATCAGTTCGTTGCTTCCAAGAAGCCGGATCTGGTGTTTATCGAATACGCCGTCAACAACGCGTACGACGGCTGCGGTGATGCGGATACGCTGTGGGCTCATTATGAAACGATGATCCGGCTGCTTCGTGCCGCGAATCCGTACGTCGAGATCGTGCTGGTGTACGTTTCGGATTCCTGTCACCGCTCCGAGCCCATCATCCCCGTTTTGGAGCAGATCGCCGACAAATATCAACTGCCCTCGCTCAACTACTACGAAGCCGTTATGCGTGCGATGGGGGATAAGTCGAATTGGAACAATTATTTCATTGACGGTGTTCACGCGAACGATAACGGATACGACGTGATGGCGGACGTGGCAAAAGGACTGCTGGAATACGCGATGCAAACACCGGCGGAAACCGGTGAGCGGCCGATCACCCCACAGCCGCAGGTGCGCATCCAGAGCGAGGCGAACGCCTTTCTCACCTCCACGCTTGATCCCGTGCCGTCGGGATGGGAAAAGGTGCAGAAATTCTCCTATGCCGGTCACCATTACAACGGCTGCATCCAAACTACCGAAACGGATGCACCCGTCACCGTCGCCTTCAAGGGTACGGATTTCGGCGTGCTTGTGGAGTTTGCACCGGATGCCGGCGTGCTGGAATACAGCGTTGACGGCGGCGAGCTGCAAACGCTGGATTGCGCGTTGAACTATTCCAATCCCAAAGCGAGAATGCTGTTGAAAAACAGCGCAAATGACCGCCACACGGTCACGATGCGTCTGCAGACCGCGGATGCGCGTATGGCGATCGCGGCGTTTTTGCTCAACGGAACCGTGCTCAGCGTGGAGTAACATAAAAAACCAAAAGGCTGACTTCGTTTGATAGAA
>CAYZXC010000031.1:0-13554 GCA_964482275.1 uncultured Eubacteriales bacterium | reverse complement strand
CGGATTTCCGTAATGAATATTGAATATTGAAATCGCTTCGCTGATGAATAATGAAAAATCAAAATGCCGAAACCGGCATAAACTTTCTAAACTTGCATACTAAATGCCGATTTCGGCATTTTCTTTTTTCTCGCAAACATACAGAAAGTTTAGGTTTTGTACTGTTTATCGACTGCTAAAACCCAGTGTTTATGCGCCTTCACAGAAAAGTCCTATAAGAGCACCCCCGACCAACGCCCTTTCGCTTTACCCCAAGACCTTCAGAATATAGGCGGCGATCGTTTTGGTATATTCCACAAGCGTATCGCATTCGATATACTCGTTCGGCTGATGTGCGCCGCCGGCCATTGAAAAATCGCGTCCCGCGCCAAAACCGTATGCGCGGCTGCTGCCGTATTTTGAAATGACAGAAAGGTCGGAAAGGCACGAGCCGCAAACAAGCAATTCGCGTCCCGTTGCTTCGCGTGACGCTTCAAGCATAAGGGTAACATCCTCACTGTCGGGTTCGCAGAATACGTAGTGGAAAAACCGTGTCGCGGGGGTTATGCCGTCACCGATGATGCCAAGGGGCGCAAGACGATCGGCTATCGTCTTTTCAAGCTCCGCAAACTCCGCGAAGATCTCATCCTTCGTTTTGTCGGTGTAGAATACAAAGTGCACCTCACCCACGCCCAGATCGGCACCGCTGTTGCCTGCACGGCAACCCATATAGCGCAGTGAGGTTTCGGGAATGATGGTACTCTTATAAAACCGATTTTCCTCCAGCTCTTTCTTGCGCTTTTCCGCGAACTCATCAAATGCACCGATAACCACAGGAAGGGCAAGGGCCGCTTGCTTTGCACTGTCCGCAGGCTGTGCCGTGTGGTAGGTGTATTTTACCTCCATGCCGCCCGAACCGCAATGCCAGATCTGCCCCTCTCTGCCATCCATACTCACAATACGTCTGCAGGGATATTTCATAACCGCCGCCATGGCACCGTGCGAGCCGCCGTATTCTTCATCGGAATAGGCAGCAAAAAGCAGATTCTTTTTAGGTGTGAAGCCCTGCTCTTTTAAAAGCTTTATGATGAACAGCGCGGCGGCAATGGCGTATTTGTCGTCACACGCACCGCGGCCGAAGATCTTTCCGTCCTCGATCGCACCCGAAAGCGGCCCTTTTTCCCAGTTTTCGGGGTTGCCGATTTTAACGGTGTCGGTGTGTGCCATCAGCATCAGCTCGTCGCTGTTTTCGGTTCCTCCAAAGCGTGCCACAACGTTGTAACGGTTTTCAAGCCCGCGTCCGGCAAGATAATCGGGATGATTTTCAAAATCGGGTAGATCAAGCGGTGAATACAGGTCGCTCTCCAGTCCGAGCTCCATGCAAAGCGCGTGGATATATCGCGCGCAGTCTTCCTCGTTTCCGTATTCACCAAAGCTTTCGGAATTGATTTTGATAAGATCAGAAAGCAACCGGAAAAGTTCGGTTTTTCTCTCATCGATCAGCGTACAAATGTCGCTCGTTTGCACAAAATATCCTCCTTTTGTATTACAGATTCCGCACGTATTTATAGACCAGCTTTTTGCCTCTTGAGAGATCGGCGTAGATCGCATCCGAGTAGGCGCGCAGTTCGTTCAGGACTTCGTTTGCGTCCTCTAACGTCGCCGGCGTTTGAGAATACGCGTGCATCAAAAACACATTGAAAACGTGCTTTAGACGATCCGCACTGATATGCGTACTCCGAGCGCCCATATACTCAGCGAGCGCCGCATGATCGTACGTGTTGCCGATCTTAACCTTTTGATACGCCGCGAGCATAACCAAATACTTATAGGCATACTTCAGCTTTGCATTTACGTTATCCGAGGCATATACGTGCTTTCTGTAGAGAACGAAAATAAGATGGATCACACAAAGGATCACAACGGCGGCGATCAGAAGCAGCGGAACAACCGCCAGAAGCCAGAGCGGATTTTTGTCGGTATAGGGGTCGGTCTTCTGTTCAAGGTCATTCTCAACGTCTTCCTCGACAATGTCCACGTCCGTGATTATCTCCTCTTTGGTATCCGAAGGGGAGTCGGTTTCGGGCGGTGTTTCCTCCTGTGATTCGGGCTGCTTGGGCTCGCTGAAATCGCCGCTCCAATATCCCGGTGTCACTTCCACGGGGATCCAACCGTACGTTTCGTCAAAGACCTCGATCCACGCGTGTGCATACTGATCGGTAATCTCGATCGTTTTATACCCAAGCACACGGTCAGACGGCGTGTTGTTGAAGGTGTCAACGGGGATATAATACCCCTCAATATAGCGGGTGGCATATCCTCTCGCCTGCAGTAACACGGCGGCGGCAGTGGCAAAATGCGTGCTATATCCTTTTTGGGTGTTGAAAAGGAAATTCTCAACGAAGTCGACGTCTTCGGGGCATTTTCCCGATAGCATCGTGTGCTCCATGTTTTCTTCAAGATAGGCGCGCACCTCGTTGATATACTCGTATTTATCCGCCGCTTCAAAGCTCATGGCAAGCGCTTTAACACGGTCGGTCACCTGCGATTTGACGTATTCCTGATTGACAAACGCCGTGTATTGGGCAAACGCGGTCTGATACTCTTCTTTTTGATAACTGATCGAGCTTGGAACCATGGCCAGATACCGTTCCGACAGAAAAGCAGAATAGGTATACTTGGACTTGTTCGTAGGCGCGACATAACTGTCGTAAACGGGCTCGTAATCGTACGAAAGATCCGCAAAATACACTTCATAGACGTACGGCTTTTTGCGGCGGAAATTACTCATGGTAATATTCGAAAAGTACTCGTCCGTAAAATCGGGACTGCTGATAGCCAGAAAGCCCGTATCAAGACCCATCTTATAAAACGACTCTTTGAACCCGTCAAACATCGCTTGATACTTATCGTATTCATCGGTCTGATTCCAACGGTTATCCTTATATATCGTGGCGGTGTATCCCTTGACTTTTATGGGCTCCTCAATGGAGCTGACGGTGGTCTCCATCGTGATATAGTGCCTGTTTTTGACAACACGGTCATCCACCGCATACAGCTTCCCGTCCTTAAGGCTTCCGTCGTGATCGACTCCGGTAACATAGTCAACAAAATCGGCAAACGCGACCTTCATGTTGCGCCTTAACGCATCCGTGTTCTCGTTACGGGTAAAATCAATCGCGTCAAGATAGGTCGTTGCGGCGGTAAACAACAAAACGACCGCCATCGCTATCACAATGGCAACACCCGCGAATTTTTGCGTATTTCCGCCGATGTTCGTTTTCTGTTTTCCGCCGTTTGAACAGCGGGTCTTTATCTTTAAATTAGAGACCCTTGAGACGGTAAGAGACGCCGCCCACGAAGCAAGCATCAACGAAAAATACGTATAGTCGGGGACGGCTCCGAAAGCCGCGCCGATCTCAAAAAACGGGAAGGTCAGAAGAAATATGGCAATAAAGCTTTGCTTGACGACCGTAAAATAGCTGATCGCCGCACAAAGCACCATGGATAAAAGAACCGTAACAAAATTCGTAAGAGAAAGAAATTCATCCTGCCATTCGTACGTCGGCACGATCTCTTTCCATTGCATAGATTGATAGATCGTGGTCCTCGACTGATCAAAAATGACCACAACACCTTTTGAGAAATCCTTTAAGAACAGCAACGCGATAACGCCCAGTAAGACCGCCGCTCCTACGATGACGAGGTAACGCCTTTTCTTAATGAGCTTATACAAAACCGTATATACGACCGAAAATCCAGCGATAAACGATATCACGACGTGCGGCGTGATGCTGAAATTCAGAATGGTGGAAAACGTCATGATCGCGCCGACAGTAGCAAGGATAACGAGCAGACTAAGCAGTATCTCATTGAAAAACGGGATCTTGATCCGCTCGTTGACCTCGACCTTGTAGGAGAACGAAACACCGTTTCCCGCCGACAGTTTTTGTTTGTTTTTCATGACAACTCCTCGACTACAAAACCGCATCATTAAGGCACTCCGCTATACGGCTTTTTTTAACGCATATAATATTGAGATCCTCACCTGCAATATCGGTATCGATAGCATCATCGCCGACGATGTTGATAACCGTGTAGAGAAGCGTGCCGCTTTTCCCTGCCGATAGCTTGGCGCACTGATCTGCCGTCATATCGGCGGCAATATAAACGACGTGCGACATGTTTTGCTGTGCGTCGGCATCCGCTTGTGCCAGAACGGGATCGCTGTAGTATCGGGATACGTTAAAGATAGCCCCAAACGCCGAATAGAGATCATCCGGATCGTTTATCTGGTGGGTACAGATCTTATCTGCCTCGGCGTTATAATATCCCACGGCGTGCAGGGTCTTTCGCTCCACCAACGTGTTCGACAGCGAGAAGGCAACCTCCAAAACCGCATCCACAAGATCAAGGTCTGATTCCTGTCCGGCACCGAAAGCGAGTTCGGGCAATATCAAAACGGCCTCATTTATCGGTAAGCTGTAGTCCTTAACCATATAGGCATCCTGCTTTGAGGTCAGTTTCCAATGAATTCGACTAAACTTATCACCGTCAACGTACTCCCGAATGGCAAATACCTCTGCCGGATCATCGCCGGGCTTGTGCGCGGAATAACGGTTCGCCTCGCTTGCGGTGTAGTTGTTCTTGCGCAAGGTCGGCTCAATCAAATGAGCCTTTGGCAGAAAGGAAACGGAAACCGTCTTTCTTATCCTGACCGGAAGAGAAAACACGCCGAAATAATCCAACACGCGCGCCTTTTTAAAGAAAAGGTCGACCCTGCCTGCATGGCGTGAATCCATCTCGATCTCGTAGCGATTTTTAGACAACGGCAAGGCAAAAAAATTAAACTCGCCCACATCGTCACGCTGAAAGAATACGTTTTTGTAACTCGCAAACACCTTGATCTGCGAAACGGGCAACAGCGAATAGTTTGCTATAACAAGCGATATCTTCGCCTTTTCCTCGCAGGAGCAAACGGAATGACCGGTCTCGACCGTTATTCTGATGCCAAGGCGCATCAGAACGGCAAGCACGAAAAGGAGAAGCGGTATCGCCAACACGACCAAAAACAGGATCAACGAAAGCGGATCGCGGTACAGGATAAAAAAGACACTCGAAACAATAGCGACCGCCACATATATCAGTTTTTCTTTCGTCATTTACACTCTTCCTTGTGATAACGTCGGCGCAGGAACTTTTTCAAGCACGCCGGTTAAAACATCCTCTACCGAAAGACCTGCTACTTTAGCCTTGGGGCTTAAAACGACCCTGTGAGCGGCAACGTCACGGAATATGTAAGCAACGTCATCGGGAATAACAAAATCTCTGCCGCGAAGGAAGGCAATGGCACGCGAAAGTCTTGCAAGCGTGAGAGTCCCGCGAGGACTGATACCCAGCTTGAACATTTCGTTTTTTCGGGTCTCGTCCGCGATAGCGGCAATATAATCGTATATCCTGTCGTGGGTATAGATGTTCTTAACGATCCCTCGCATAGCTTTGATGTCGTTCTTGTCTGCAACGGACTTTACAAACTCAAGCGGATTTCTGTCCTGTCTGTCCTTGAGGAGAGTGACCTCGTCCGCGATGGAGGGATAGCCCATGGAAACGCAGACCATAAATCTGTCGAGCTGTGAGTCGGGGAGCATTTGCGTTCCGACAGAACCGATCGGATTCTGTGTTGCGATAACAACGTACGGATCGGGCAACGGATGCTCGACACCGTCCACCGTAACCTTTCCCTCCTCCATTAGCTCAAGAAGCGCCGACTGAGTCTTTGACGAGGTTCTGTTTATCTCATCGGCAAGGAACAGATTGCAGACGGCAACGCCCTCCTTATACTGGAAGGTGTCCGTCTTTTTATCGTAGATCGTAAATCCCGTCACGTCGGAAGGCAACACGTCGGGCGTGAACTGAAGTCTGCGATAATCCATACTGGTAGCACGTGAAAAAGCAAGAGCCAGCGTTGTTTTGCCGACACCGGGAATATCGTCAAGCAGAACGTGCCCTCCCGCAAGAGTAGCCGCAAGGATCTTGGTGATGACCTCGTCTTTTCCCAAAACCACGGATTTGATTTCCTCTTGAATCTTAAGCGCAAGTTCATAATACTGTTTTTCCATAATAACTCTCCTATTCATAAAAATCACCGTATAGAATACCGCAAAAGCATCCCGCTTTTGTTACGTCCCCAGCAACGCCATATGGCAAACGCCCGCGAAATCACGGATCCAATAGCTGGCAAGCAAATGCCACGGCGTACGTGCGGTGACGGCGCCGGACACCGTCAGTCCGGCCCGTTTTGCAAACTGCTGGGCGCGGAACTGGTGAAACTCCTGTGTGACGATCGCGACCTCCGCGTTTAAGCCGTACTGCTCGATAAGCTCGCGGGAATGACGGATGTTCTCGAAGGTGCTGGTCGAGTTTTCCTCCATATAGATACGCGCGGGGTCGATCCCTTTGTCGATCAGATAGGCGCTCATCACACTGGCCTCGGTGCAGATCTCATCCTCACCCTGCCCACCGGATACGATGCACACAGCGTCCGGATGCTCGGTAAGATACGCATACGCCGCTTCCAAGCGGCCGCGAAGGAGGGTGCTCGGCTGATCCTCACGCAGAGCGGCACCCAACACGATGAGGGTGGCATCCTCCCGCGGTTGTTTGACACACGCGGCGATCATACACACCGACAAGCCGATAAACAACAGCACTAAGGCGCCGATAAGACCCGCTATACCACACAGCACCGCCCGTCCCCCGCCGCTCTGCCATACACGGCAACACCATGCCGCCATCTGCGGGAACAGAACACACGCAACGATGCCGAGCGTACCGACAAGTATCATCGTCAGACAGCCGGAATGAAACCGACCGGTAAAGGACGGCAAAATACCCCATACGCAGATAAACAAACAGAGCGCAGCGATTAAAACTCGCATCGCTATTCCGAGTCCGCCTGTTCCGGGCATAGCGCCTTCTCCTTCCTTTACAAAAAGAGGCACCGATATTTCGGTGCCGCTCTTTATATTTTAGATCTTTCGCACGCGGATGACCCCGTCGATCGCCTGAATACCGTCAATGATGCTCTGCGGCACATCGCCGATAATATCCAACACCGTATACGCGTTGTCCTTCTTGGAGCGGTTGGTCAGTGTTTCAATGTTGACACCCGCCTCCGACACGACCGCGCTGATCTGCGCGAGCATATTCGGGATGTTGCGGTGCAGCACACAGATACGCACATCGCCGCTCTTTTCAACGTCCATTGCCGGGAAGTTGACCGAGTTGCGGATGATGCCGCGCTCCAGATACGCTTTAAGCTCATCGGCCGCCATCATCGCGCAGTTGTCCTCGCTTTCGGGCGTGGAAGCGCCGAGGTGCGGGATCGCAATGACGTTGTCCACACACAGCATATCGTCAGACGGGAAATCCACCACATACGCAGCGACCTTACCGTCTGCCAGAGCGGCACGCATCGCCTCGCCGTCGACGAGCTCGCCGCGGGCAAAGTTGAGAATGCGCACGCCGTCCTTCATCGCGGCGATGCTGTCCTTGCCGATCATACCGCGCGTACCGTCGTTGAGCGGCACGTGGACGGTGATGTAGTCACATTCCGCGTAGATCTGCTCAAGGTTGGCGGCGTGATGGATGGAGCGCGACAAGCTCCACGCCGCATCCACCGACAGGTACGGATCGTAGCCGTACACTTCCATACCCAGAGATTTTGCAGCGTTGGCCACCAAAATGCCGATAGCACCCAGGCCCACAACACCGAGCTTTTTGCCGAGAATTTCGGGGCCCGCGAACTGGCCCTTGCCTTTTTCGACCAGCTTGCCGACCTCGGCACCCTGACCTTTGAGCGTCTTCGCCCAATCAATGGCGGGAACGACCTTACGGGAGGCAAGCAACAAACCGGCGATCACCAGCTCCTTTACCGCGTTGGCGTTAGCGCCGGGGGTGTTGAACACCACGATGCCCGCGTCGCTGCAGCGATCCAACGGAATGTTGTTGACACCCGCGCCCGCTCTGGCAACCGCCAACAGCGATGCCGGAAACTCCATATCGTGCATCGCGGCAGAGCGAACCAGTACACCGACAGGCTCCGTAACCGCGTCACCGACGGTGTAGCCGTCGCCCAGACGGTCCGTACCGCACGCGGCAATCTTATTTAACGTTAAAATATCCATTACGAATTCTCCTTTTAGGCGTTGGCTTCCTCAAAAGCCTTCATAAACGCAACGAGCTTCTCCACACCCTCGACCGGCATCGCGTTGTAGATCGATGCACGCATACCGCCGACCGAACGGTGGCCTTTCAGGTTGACGAAACCGGCAGCGGTCGCTTCCTTGACGAACTTCGCATCCAGCTCCTCGTCACCGGTGACAAACGGCACGTTCATCAGCGAACGATCCTTCTTCTCAACCGTGCCCTTGAACAACTTGGACGAATCCAGGAAATCGTACAGAATAGCCGCCTTCTTCTCGTTGATGGCCTTCATCTTTTCCAGACCGCCGATCTCGTTTTTCACCCACTCCAGCACCAGCTTACAGATGTAGATCGTGTAGCAGGGCGGGGTGTTGAACATGGAATCGTTGTCCGCGTGAATCTGGTAGTTGAACATCGTGGGGGTGATCTCCTGTGCGTTACCGATAAGATCCTCACGCACGATCGCCACCGTGAGTCCTGCAGGCGCCATATTCTTCTGAGCGCCCGCATACAGCACGCCGAAGCGCGACACGTCGATCGGCTCGGACAGGATGCAGGACGAAATGTCCGCAACCAGCGGCACATCGCCGGTTTCGGGCAGCTTCGTAAACTTGGTACCGTAAATGGTGTTGTTCATACAGATGTGGAAATAATCCGCATCCGGTGTAAAGTCGGCTTCATCCCATTCGGGAATATAGGAGAAGGTCCTATCCTTAGAGCTGGCGATCACCTTTGCCTCGCCGTAACGGGCCGCTTCTTTATACGCCTTGGTTGCCCACTGACCGGTCAGAATGAAGTCTGCCTTGCCGCTCTTGTTCATCAGGTTCAGCGGAACCATCGCAAACTGCGAAGACGCGCCGCCCTGCAGGAACAGTACTTTATAGTTATCCGGAATGTTCATTACCTCACGCAGGAGGGCCTCACAATCCTTGATAATGGCATCGTATGTTTTCGATCGATGCGACATTTCCATCACGGATTGACCGGAACCCTGATAGTCCAGCATCTCCTCTGCCGCACGCTTCAAAACGCTTTCCGGCAGCACAGAGGGGCCGGCCGAAAAATTGTATACTCTTGCCATTGACTCATTCCTCCAAAAAAATAGAATTACTGTTATTTTACTCCTATTCGCCGCAATAGTCAACCCCAAACTTCTTGCCTTGTGAAACTTTTAACAGGAGTTAGCCCTTGCATAATACGCCGTTTTACAGTATACTGAAAACAAGACCTTATTCTTACACAAAAGGGTGGAATGACTAATGACCATTGCAGATGTTCAAAAGATCCTGAAAGCCGAGGTCGTATGCGGCGAGAATCTGACCGCTGAGGTACATAACGCCTGCGGCAGCGATATGATGAGCGACGTACTCGCGTTCGTCAAAGATCAATCGGTACTGTTGTCCGGTCTGGTCAACATGCAGGTCGTGCGTACCGCCGAAATGATGGATATGCTGTGTATCGTGTTCGTGCGCGGCAAAGAACCGACCGCTGAAATGATCGAGCTTGCCAAAGAGTTCGACATTGTACTGATGAAGACCCCGCTTCGGATGTTCAACGCCTGCGGCCTGCTGTACGCAAACGGCCTGCACGGCGGCGATGAGATATGAGGTGACGATTTGAAACTGCATTACGATGTTTCCGGAGACGATTTTACGCGCGCCGGTGAAGCGTCCGGTGCCGTCAAAGCGACCTTAAAACGGCTGGGCTTTCCCGCTGATGTGATCCGCCGCGTCGCGATCGCGATGTATGAGGGCGAGATCAATATGGTCATCCACGCCGACGGTGGCACGGCAGACGTCGAGATCGAACCCGATCTTATCGTCATCACCCTGACCGACCGCGGCCCCGGTATTCCGGACGTGGAAAAGGCGATGCAGGAGGGCTTCTCCACCGCCCCCGAAACCGTTCGGAACTTAGGCTTTGGTGCCGGCATGGGCCTGCCTAACATTAAACGCTATACCGACACCCTCACCATTGATACCGAGATCGGAAAGGGCACGTGTATTCGTATGACGATCGCGGTGCCCGCTTAATAACACCCCCGTTTGTAAGGAGCGTTGCTTATGGAACGTATTTTTCATTCCGTAACGCTGGATACCGAAAAATGCGTGGGCTGCACGCATTGCGTCAAGCATTGTCCCACGCAGGCGATCCGTGTGCGCGGCGGCAAAGCCGTCATCACGGACGATCGCTGCATTGATTGCGGCGAGTGTATCCGCGTGTGTCCCCATCACGCCAAAAAAGCGCGGCACGATTCGCTGTCGGCGCTTGGCGATTACAAATACACCATTGCCCTCCCCGCCCCCGCGCTGTATGGGCAATTTCACAATCTGGACGATATCGACGTGATCCTGTCCGGCCTGTTGAAGCTCGGCTTCGACCAGGTGTTTGAGGTGTCTCGCGGTGCGGAGATCGTATCGGATGCTACCCGCAAGCTGATGGCGGACGGTCTTGTCAAAAAGCCGGTCATCAGCTCGGCGTGCCCCGTGGTCGTCCGTCTTATCCAGATCCGTTTTCCGGAACTGTGCGAACACGTTCTGCCGATGAAAGCCCCGATGGCGGTCGCCGCCGCATTGGCGCGTCAGCGCGCGATGGCACAAACCGGCCTATCCCCTGAAGATATCGGTATTTTCTTCATTTCCCCCTGCCCTGCCAAGGTCACGGATGTGCGTTTCCCCATCGCCGACTCCCATTCGCAGGTAGACGGCGTGCTGTCGATCGCGGATATTTATCCGAAACTGGTACACGAAATGAATCACTTGGATCAGGTTCAGCACCTGTCAAACTCCGGTCTGATCGGTACCAGCTGGTCGTTCATCGGCGGCGAGGCGGCAGGCCTGCTTAACGAAAACCATTTAGCGGCAGACGGGATCCAAAACGTCATCCGCGTGTTAGAAGAGCTGGAGGACGAAAAGCTCGCCGACCTTGATTTTATCGAGCTCAGCGCTTGCGCCGGCGGCTGTGTCGGCGGCGTGTTCACAGCGGAGAACGGCTACGTTGCCAGAGCGCGCATCAAGCGCCTGCGCAAGTATCTGCCTGTGTCGTGCAACCGCGCGGAGGATATCGGCGATCTGCGCTCCCTCAACTGGTCGTTACCGTTGGAAGAAAATCCGGCACTGCGGCTCGCGGAGAACGTCAGTGACGCGATGCGTCTGATGCAGGAAGCAAATGCACTCTACGAGCAGCTGCCGAAGCTCGATTGCGGTTCCTGCGGCGCACCCACCTGCCGTGCGTTGGCAGAGGATGTCGTACGCGGACTCGCTGATATAACCGATTGCTTCCGTATGAGGGAGGAAACTGTATGACCGTTCGTGATCTGATAACGGAATTGTCGTTGGAAACGCTTGTCGAGGGCGACCTTGACCGCGCCGTCACCGGCGGCTATTCGGGTGACCTGCTCAGCTGGGTAATGGGTCGTGCCAAGGCAGGCGACGCGTGGTTCAGCGTGATGGGCAACGTCAATGCCGTTGCCGTCTGCGTGCTTGCAGACGTCGCGTGTATGGTTCTGTGCGAAAACGCCGCGCTGGACGACGCCGCCCGCTCCCGCGCCGAACTGGAGAACGTTACGGTACTGCGCAGCACCAACACCGCGTATACGCTTGCCGGCGCGTTAGGCACCCTCTTGGAAAGGACTGTATAAAAATGTCTATTGAACTGGTTCGTCCGTTCCTCGCCAAATTCGGCAGAGAACAGGACATTCTGGAATTCACCGTATCCAGCGCCACCGTAGAGCTTGCGGCACAGGCGCTGAACGTCGCTCCCGCCCGCATCGCCAAAACGATGTCGTTTGCGGACGGCGAGGGGTGTCTGGTGGTGGTCACTGCGGGCGATACCAAGATCGACAATCCCAAATACAAGCAGACCTTCGGCTTCAAAGCCAAAATGCTGTCCCCCGATCAAGCACTGGCGCTGACCGGCCACGCCGTCGGCGGTGTCTGTCCGTTTGCGTTGCCCGAAACCGTGCGGGTCTTTCTGGACGAATCCCTGCGCCGCTTTGAAACGGTATATCCGGCGGCAGGCAGCTCCAACTCGGCGATCGAGGTCACTCCCGCACAACTGGAGGAATACACCGGCGGTATTTGGGTGGATGTGTGTAAACTACGTGAAGAGTGAGTGTTGTAATTGAAAATTTACTATGATTTTCATATACACTCTTGTCTGTCACCATGCGGTGACGACGAGATGACGCCTAACAATATCGTCAATATGGCACAATTGGTGGGCTTGTCTGCGATTGCGCTGACCGACCACAACACCTGCGGCAACTGCGCGGCGACCGCCGCCGTTGCACGCGAGCTCGGCATCACTTTTCTGCCGGGAATGGAGCTGTGCACAGCGGAGGAGGCGCACGTGGTGTGCCTGTTCCCGACGCTGGAGGCGGCACAGCAATTCGAAGCACACGTCACCCCCACACTGCCGCCGATCCCCAACCGTCCGGAGATATTCGGTGAACAGATCCTGTGTGACACGGAGGATCGACCGATCGGCACGCACGAGACCCTGCTCACCACCGCGTCGGGCATCAGCGTGGATAACGTGGCAGCCCTCGCCCGCTCGTTCGGCGGCACGGCGTTTCCCGCACACATTGACCGCCCCTCCTACAGCGTTACCGCCTCGCTCGGCGATCTGCCCCCGCTGGGCTTTGCCGCGATCGAGGTCACCAAAAACGGCAACGTCACGGAGCTTGCCGACCGCTACCCCGAAATTGTCGGCAAGCCGCTGTTACAAAACTCGGATGCCCATCACTTAGAAGATGTTCAGGACGCCGGCCCCTGTCTGGAACTGCCGGACAACGCGCCCGAAACCATCATCGCCGCCTTAAACGGCGAGATCGCTTGTAAGTGGTCCCGATAAAAACGCAGAAAATCGCCCGCCTCAAAAGAGGCGGGCGATTTGTGTTATCTTGCTTTACGCAGCCTTGCGCTTTTGTACCGCGCGGATCGCTAAGATCGCGGCGAACAGGATCACGATACAGATCGGAAGCACCACCCAGGCGCTCTGCACGAAACCGCACAGCACATAACCCACGAAGGATACCGCCGCGACGAGCATCGCATACGGCAACTGTGTGGATACGTGCGCAATGTGATTGCACTGTGCACCGGCGGACGCCATAATGGTGGTATCGGAAATGGGCGAGCAATGGTCACCGCACACCGCACCGGCCATACACGCCGAGATCGCGATCACCGTGATCGCGCCGGACTCGGCACCGAACACGCTGAGCACGATCGGGATGAGAATGCCGAACGTCCCCCACGAGGTTCCGGTTGCAAAGGACAGGCCGACCGCGATCAGGAAGATGATGGCAGGCAGGAACAGCGCAAACGAACCGGCGGAGCTTTCCACGATCTGCGAAATGAAGATCTT
>CAYZXC010000030.1:0-14385 GCA_964482275.1 uncultured Eubacteriales bacterium | reverse complement strand
ACGGTGCGGATGACCTGTCCTTTTTTGAAGATGGCGACCTTGCCGTCGCCGCCGGCAATGCCGATATCCGCTTCCCTTGCCTCTCCCGGACCGTTGACAATGCAACCCATGACGGCAACCGTCACCGGCTTGTGGATGCGGCGCATATGCTGCTCCACCTCGTTTGCCATTCCGATCAGATCAACGCGCGTTCTGCCGCAGGTCGGGCAGGAGATCAGGGTGGGTTCGTTTTGACGCATGCCTAAAGCTTTGAGAATATCAATACCGGCTTCCACCTCACGCACCGGATCGGCGGTAAGAGATACGCGGATCGTATCACCGATGCCGCGCAACAGCAACGAGCCGATACCGGCGGCGGATTTGATGAGTCCCATGCGCTCGGTGCCCGCCTCCGTGACACCTAAATGCAACGGATACGGGCATGACGCGGCGGTCAGCTCATACGCCTTCACCATCGTATCCACGTGCGAGGATTTGATGGACAGGACAATGTCGTCGAAATCGTATTTTTCGAGCAGGGACGCATGATACAGCGCGCTGTCACGCATCGCCTCGGCCGACGGATGCCCGTACTTTGCCAGGATCTCCTTTTCCAGCGAGCCGGAATTGACACCGATACGGATCGGGATGCCACGCGTACGGCACGCATCGGCGACCGCCTTGACGCGGCTTTCATCGCCGATGTTGCCGGGATTGATACGGATCTTGTCGATCCCCGCGCCAACCGATTCCAGCGCCAGTTGATAGTCAAAATGAATGTCCGCGACCAGCGGAATGTCCACAGCGGATTTGATGGCGTCGATCAAACGCACCGCCGCTTTATCGGGAACGGCGATGCGCAGAATATCACAACCCGCCTCTTTCAGTGCCGCCGCCTGCCGCACCGTACCCTCGATATCCGTTGACGGAACGTTCCCCATCGACTGTACGGAGATCGGGGCATCGCCGCCGATCAGCAGACCGCCGACCGAAACTTGTTTGGATTCACGTCTGTACATCGCTTTCACCACACGTTTCAGAATAATTTAATGATGTCACTGAACGTGACGACAACGATCAAGAGCAACAGCAACACCAGACCGACCGCGTGTACGATCGCCTCGTACTTCTGCGGAACCGGTTTACGGGTAATGCCCTCCCAGAGCAAAAAGAGCAATCTGCCGCCGTCCAGCGCCGGAACGGGAAGCAGGTTGAAAACGCCGACGTTGACAGTCAGCAGAACGACCAGCATCAACACGCTGCCGAGCCCCGCCTGCCACTGTTCCGCGGTCATGGCGTCGGCGACGGTATCGCCGATGATATCCACCGTCCCCACCGGACCGGACAACTCGTTGAGACCGTATTTACCGGTAAGCAGACCGCCCAGACTGCGCCAAACCATGATCGCCACACTGCACTCGGTTTTGGCAGCTTGCGTGATGGTGGAACCGACCGTCTGCGGAATGGCATTCACCTTAAAATCATATTGCAGGATATAGCTGTCGGTATCCTCGTTATATTCGCGTTTAAAGTTGACCGCAGGTAACGTCACGGTCTCGCCGTCGCGCCGAACCTCCATTTCAAAGGTGGCGTCGTCGCTGTCCTGCAGCAAGGATTGGATGTCAAACACGGTGAACACGCGTTTGCCGTCGATCGTGAGTAGCGTATCACCGGGGCGCAGGCCGCTTTCATAGCTTAGCGCATCCTCCTCCTGCCACGAGATCGTGGTACCGGCGTAATACGCGTTGCCGTCACCGGAGGGCAGCGTACACGCACCGAAATAGACGAGCAAAAGCACAAAGCCCAGCACAATATTCATGGTGGCACCCGCCACGGTAATAAGCGTCCGTTGCCACACTTTTTTGCGGTAGAACGCACGCGGATTATCGGTGGTCTCCGTTTCACCGATCTTGACCTCACCGCCGCCGGCGGCGTCCTCCCCTTCCATGGCGCAATAGCCGCCGATCGGAAGCAGGCGCACGGAATAGCGCGTTTCGCCTTTGCCCCAGCCAAACAGCTTCGGGCCCATACCAATGGCAAATTCATTGACCTGCACGCCGGTGAGCTTAGCGACGATAAAATGACCCCATTCGTGAATGACCACGATCAGTCCGAACACGATCACCGCGGCAAGCAAGCGGAAAATATACAGCAATACGGTTGTGATAACGATCACCCTCGGTCCATAATATAGCGGCGACACTCGGCATCAACCGCCAGAATGTCTTCCACAGTTGAGATAGCGGACAATGTGCGGGAAAGCGCGTCGGCAACCAACTCACTGATGGCGCAAAACGAGATCTTTCCCTCTCGGAACAGAAGATTTGCCTGTTCGTTGGCGGCGTTGACCGCCGTCGGATACGCACCGCCCTTTTCAATGGCGGTACGGCACAGCTCGATCGCAGGGAACGCCTCGTGGTCGGGCTTGAAGAAGGTGAGCTTTCCGATCTCGGCCAGATCCAGCCGACGCACCGGCGGATCACCCCGCAACGGCCACGTTAAGGCGTACTGAATGGGAATACGCATATCCGGAACACCAAGCTGAGCAAGCACGGAATGATCCGTAAATTCGATCAACGAGTGAACAACGCTTTCCCGATGCACCACAATATCTATATTCTCCGGGGGGACATCAAATAACCATTTTGCCTCGATCAGTTCAAGGCCTTTATTCATCATCGTGGCCGAATCAACCGTGATTTTCGGTCCCATGCTCCAGTTTGGATGCCGCAGAGCATCCTCCAACGTCACCTGCCGCAGTTCCTCAGCAGTCTTTCCGAAAAACGGGCCGCCGGAGGCAGTCAGGATCACGCGGGAAAGTCCGAGCGCTTCAGAAAAAGAGGGCGGCGCCCACGCTCCCGCCGGCGTGCCCTGCAGGCACTGGAAGATCGCAGAATGTTCACTGTCGACCGGCAAAAGACGGGCGTGGTGCTCGCGCGCTTCACGCATCACCAGCTCGCCACCGGCAACTAAGGTTTCTTTGTTGGCGAGAGCGACGTCGTGACCGGCACGCAGAGCGTGCAGTGTGGGAAGCAGGCCCACCATGCCGACGACCGCATTGAGCACGATGTCCGCATCCGGCAGCTCGGCGAGGGTACACAGCCCCTCCATTCCGGATAAGACCGGTATATCCAGATCCCGCACGCGATCACGCAGATCGCGCGCGGCCGCCTCATCGTACAAGGCTGCCATTGCGGGACGGAAGCGACGGATCTGATCTTCCATCAGCTTGGCATTAGAGTGGGCGGCAAGCGCTTCGACAACATAGCCGCGCTGCGCCGCGACATCCAGACTTTGTGTACCGATGGATCCGGTCGAACCGAGTATCACCAATCGTTTTGCCATAAGCGACGACACACTCCGATCAAATGGAATACACGAGGGGGAACTGACGCACGGTCAGCAAAACAGTGGGCAATACAAATAAAAGCGAATCAAAACGATCCATCATCCCACCGTGGCCGGGAAACATATTTCCAAAATCCTTGACACCGCAGCGGCGTTTGATGATCGAAGCAAACAGATCGCCAACCACCGACAGCGGCGCACAAATCAGGGAAAGCACGAAGATCTCACCGTATGACACGTTGGCAGCGCCGCCAAGCACCGCACGTTCATATACAAAACCGGCAAGCAGGCTGCACAGAACGGACACCGCGATACCGCCGATCAAACCTTCTACGGTCTTTTTGGGCGAAATGCGGGGACACAGCTTATGCTTGCCGAAAAAGGTTCCGACAAAATAGGCGCCGGTGTCCGCCATCCACGCCGTCAAAAGCGCCAAGAAGACGTAAAACAGCCCATCACTGTCCCGCTCACCGGCAGTGCGCAGATACGACAGGCAGGACAATGAGACCGATATCAAAACCGAAAGTAGGAAAACGATACCCACCTTATCGATCGAAACGGATTCATGATACCGGATGGTCAGCAGCACCAACGCAAGCACGTACAACAAGCACAGAATAAAAACCCAGCCGCCGTTCATGCGGCTGAAAAACGGTGCGACCACGGCAAACACGATCGCCGCCGCCTCCAAGCCGCGGTGCTGTACGACCTTGGTAACGGACAGTATTTCATACACGGCAACACCGCAGATGAACGAAGTCGCGACCGTCAGTGCAACGCTCCACGGAATAAATAAAACGATCAAAAACACTGCCGCGGAAATACCGGCTGTGATCAAGCGCGTTTTCATAGTTATACGACCTCCATTTTTACACACCGCCGAAACGGCGATGACGTCCGGCGTACACATCCAATGCTTTATCCAGATCCTTTGTGGTGAAATCCGGCCACAGGATCTCATCAAAAACATATTCCGCATACGCGCATTGCCAAATGAGAAAATTGGACAAGCGGTATTCCCCGCTGGGACGAAGAATCAGGTCGACCTCCGGCTGACCGGCAGTGTACAGATGCCGTTCAATACATGCTTCGTCAATGGACGCAGGCTCTAATTCACCGACCTGCACCTTGTCAGCGATGGCACGCATCGCCGTTGCAAGCTCAGAGCGTCCCCCATAGTTGATGGCGATGTTGAGGATCATGCCGCTCTTGTTCGCCGTCGCTTCCTCCGCTTCACGCATCAACTCCTGTATATCCGGTGCCAGCACCGAGCGGTCACCGATGAAGCGGGTGCGGATGTTTTCCTTTTTGAAATCGGCAAGCGATTCCTTGAGGTACTCGCGCAACAGGTTCATGATCGCGTCGATCTCCTCCTGCGGACGCTTCCAGTTTTCGGTGGAAAAGGTGTAAAAGGTGGCAACCTTGATCCCCCGCTTTTCGCAATGCTTGGCAATGGTGCGGAACACCTTGGCGCCGGTCACATGACCTGCCTGACGCGGCAGGCCGCGTTTTTTCGCCCAGCGGCCGTTGCCGTCCATAATGATGCCGATGTGTGCAGGAACGGCTGCCGGCTCCTCAGACCGTTTTTGTTTTGATGAAAAGAGTGCCATGCTTCTGCCCTTCTTTCAGCAAGCAAGTGACCGGTGGATAACGATGTTCCGCCGGTCACAAAGTTGCAAGATCCTATATCAGATCTCCATGATCTCCTTGTCTTTTTTCGCCGCGATCGAGTCGATCTCCTTGCAGAATTTATCGGTAATATCCTGCATTTTCTTTTCGGCGTTTTTGAAATCGTCCTCGGTGATCTCGGACTTTTTCTTCATATCCTTAAGCTTCTCCAGCGAGTCACGGCGGATCGAGCGGATCGCGACCTTCGAATCCTCCGCATACTTGTACACGCCCTTGACCAGCTCCTTACGGCGCTCCTCCGTCAGCGGCGGGAAATTGAGCCGCAAGGTACTGCCGTCGTTCTGCGGGTTCAAGCCCAGATCCGAGGTCAGGATCGCTTTCTCAATGTCGCGCAACGAATTTTTATCCCACGGAGCGATCATAATGGTGCGCGGTTCGGGGACCGAGATCGCCGCCACCTGATTGATGGGGGTAGGAGTTCCGTAGTACTCTACCATAATACGGTCAAGAACCGCGGGGTTTGCGCGTCCCGCACGGATCGTGCTGTATTCGTTCAGCAACGCATTGATGGTCTTATCCATTTTTTCCTGAGCTCTGGCAAAAATCGTTTCCATACTGATCCTCCTTAAGAATGTACGACCGTGCCGACGTTCTCACCGGCAATGGCACGCACGATATTTTCGGGTTGTTCCATATTAAACACCAAAATGGGCAAGTGATTGTCGTTGCACAGGCTTGCCGCAGTGGAATCCATCACCTTCAGATCACGGTTAAGCACTTCCATGAAGGTCAAGGTGTCAAATTTGACAGCGTTCGGATTTTTCTTCGGATCGCTGTCGTATACGCCGTCGACCATACTGGCCTTGAAGATGATATCCGCATCGATCTCCAATGCACGCAGCGCAGACGCGGTGTCGGTCGAGAAGAACGGATTACCGGTGCCGCAACCGAATACGACCACACGGCCCTTTTCCAGATGGCGCACCGCGCGGTTGCGAATATACGGCTCCGCGATCTCATGCATCGCGATCGCCGTCTGCACGCGCACCTCACAGCCGAGCTGTTCCAGTGAATCGGCAAGTGCCAAGGAGTTGATGGTGGTAGCAAGCATACCCATGTGGTCGGCACGCGTGCGGTCCATCTCACCGCTGGAACGGCCGCGCCAGAAGTTACCGCCGCCGACAACGATGGCGATCTGGGCACCTGCGTCAACACATTCCTTGACAGCACGGCAAACACGGCCCACCGTTTCAAAATCCAAGCCGTGTCCCTGTTCTCCGGACAAGGCCTCGCCGCTGAGCTTGAGTAATACGCGTTTATACTTCGGATTCATGACGACACCCTCATTTCCCCTTATAATCTTACAGTATATTTTACTATACAATGCGCTTTCTGTAAAGAGTTAGATGTGAATTTTTCGTAACAAAAAACGGCGGTAGGGATATACCGCCGTTTTTCTTATTGTGAAACAACAAGGTTCCGGGGACCCGCCCGCAATTTTAATTACGTTGGCGGGTCGGGTTCTTATTCCGTTGTAGTGGTTGCGTTTTCCGCAGTCGTGGTCTGAGAGGCCGTTGTCGCCGCTTCGGACGTGGTCGTCGCGGCGGCGGTAGTGCCCGCCGCGCTCGCCGTCGTACCCGCATCCGAGGCAGTCGTGGTCGCCGCCTCCGTCGTGGTCGTGGTCGGTCTGGCGTTGGTCGCCTGAGAATAGTCCGTGATCTCCTTCGCCGCCGATTCCGGTGTATGCTCCACAAGCCAACCGGTCGCCAAATAGCGGCCGCGTCCGGCGATCGTCGGGTTACAAACGGTATTGATGAGCTGACCCTGCAAGGCCATAGAGGATGAAGTGCCGCCGTCCAGATTCGCAGCGTTCACCGCGCCGTACTCCCACAGAATATCCGTGACGAGCTCCATGTTGGCACCGTCCACACTGCGCTTAGCGCTGCCGTCCACGACCAACAGCAGTACCATGCCGTCTGCACGCTGACCGATGGCAGAACGAGGATCGTAACCGCCCGAAGTGCCCTTGAACTCAGCTTTTTCGCCGTTCACGATGAGGAAAGGACTCCAACTCAGCGCACCCCAACTGATCGCGTCACGCAGCTGCAGGGCCTCCAAATCCTCGTAGGCGTACTCGCCAAGCACTAAAACGTTATCCTGATTAAAGCCGATGATCTCGTACTTGTCGTCCTCGTCATACACGGTAATGACCGAATCCTTGACAACCAGCTCGGTCGGGATACCGCCCGATCCGACACCGCCCTCGTCTTTAAAGCCGCCGGCGTTGATGCCGCACAGGGCGTTGTTGGTCTCACACATATCTGCGATGAGCTGTCCTCTTTGTCCCAGCTTGTTGGTAACGCCGAGAAACACGCGGGACGGATCCTTGATCTGGATCAGGCGGGCGGTATACTTACCCTTTTTGGTGGTGCCGCTAAACTCCAGAACCTGCACCTCACCATCGTCGTAGATCACGTCACCGGAGTATTTTTTCGAGGTGGCGAACTCCGGCTTTTGCACATCATCCTCAGTCGTGATGATCAGATTGGGATCGGTCTCCCCATCGGGCGCTTGCGTACCGTTTTCCGCCAGCACCGCCTCAATGGTCTCCTGCGAGAAAAAGGTCGTGCACAGCCACGGATTCGAGGTGTGATAGGTCATCAGAATATATTGGTTGCGCCAATCCGTGAAGAACGGCGTATAAAACATCATCAGGAAAAACGCAACAATAAGTACAACAAGGCCGCCGAGACCAACACCGGTCCAGCCCAAAATCCGAGGCCAAAGGGGCTTCTTGTCACTCGGCTTTCCGTGCCGCGGGGCGTTATTCTTTTTCGGCTGTGCCTCATCGGATCCAACCGTTTCCGGTTCCATCACTTCCGGCTCAGCGGCGATAACGGTTTCGGTCTGCTCCTCGCGCTCAGCAAGGGCGGCGCCGTTTTGATTGTCATCCATGCGATTCGACATCCTTTCTTCTAACCTCATGAAGAATACCATATTCCCGATCAAAAATCAAGTGTCACGGCACAGCTGGTTTAATATCCCAATAACGCGGAAAAACCGTATAAAATTATCAAAAAGCTGAAATTAAAGGCAGAAAACAGCAATAAATAGCGGCGTTTTCCTGCTTTATCGTGCTTGCCGTACTCACTGTATCGGTGATTATACTGCGCTCTCCGGGGTTTTTCAATTGTTTCTTTTCTTTTTAGGCAAACTGTGATATACTGATATGCGGAGTTGATAACGATGCCGTCTACCTTACTGCACATCTGCTGTGCGCCCTGCTCCGTTCGGTGCATTGAAACCTTGCGCGCAGAGAGTATTGAACCGGTTGGCTACTGGTATAATCCCAACATTCATCCGTACACCGAATACCGCAGCCGCAAGACCACCTTGGAGGAATACGCGAAAACGATCCAACTGCCGCTGATCGTCAACAACGAATACGGTCTGCGGCCGTTTCTGCAGGCGGTGGGCAGTGAATTCGACGACCGATGCGAAACCTGCTACCGCTTGCGGTTGGAGGAAACGGCGCGATGTGCCGCCGAACGGGGCTTTGAATCGTTTACCACGACCCTGCTCATCAGCCCGTATCAAGATCACGAGCTGATCGTGAAGGTTGCCGAACAAGCAGCCGCCGCCCACGGTGTGTCCTTCCTGTATCGGGATTTTCGCCCGACTTTCAAAGAAGGTCAGCAGATCGCGCGAGACAGCGGCTTGTATATGCAAAAATATTGCGGTTGTATTTTCAGCGAGGAAGACCGGTATCGCCGACGGAAAAAACCGAAAGCGACGGAGTAAATACCGCTTTTCGGCTGCACACCGTCAGTGAATAGCCGGCGAGCGGGTACTCTTTGAAATGCCAGCTGTTGTCAGGTTCGGTGTGTAAGCCCGAAAGACCGATACCGATCGCTTTCAGGTAACTTTCCTTATGTGTCCACAGAGAAAAGAATTGCGCGGGAGTCAGCGGTTCGCTTGTGCCCAAATAGCGAGCGCCAAGGCGCTGTGTATCAATCGGGCGGTGCTGCTCGATGTCCACCCCGATCGGTGAATCATCAAGTACACACACCGCAAAGTCACCGCTGTGAGAGAGGCTGAAGTGCCATTCGGGGTGATCAGCGAGAAACGGCTTGCCGTGCGTATCGGCGGTGACCGTCACCTCCCGCTCGCACAAACCGACGGTGCGCAGGCAAGCATCCAGCGCCAATCCGGCACACAAGCTGCGCGCCTGATCCGCCGCATTTTTAAGTCCCGCCGCTTTTTGCAAACGTGCTTCGGACAAGACAGCCTTGGCACACGGCGCATCCGCGACGGATACCGCGATAAGAACCATTCCTCTCCCCCCTTTTTGTTCAGTATAGCGTAAATATAAAATTTTGTCCAGTTGGAGGTTTTGACAATGAAACGCATTGCCCGCTTTGAAAACGTTTCCGAAAAACAGTTTGCCGCCGATTTTGCCGATTGCTTCGGCGAAGGTGCCGTCCCCGCCCTGCCGGCACTGCCGCGCCGCGCGACGGCGGGATCGGCGGGATATGATTTTTATCTGCCGTGTGCCATCCGTTTAGAGCCAGGGGAATCCGTCAAGGTGCCAACCGGCATACGGGCACGCATCGACGAGGGTTGGGTACTGAAAATTTATCCGCGCAGCGGGCTCGGCTTTAAGTTCCGCTTACAGCTCAACAACACGGTCGGGATCATCGACAGCGATTATTACGGTGCCGATAACGAGGGGCATATTCTCATCAAGCTCACCAACGATTCCCGCGAGGGCAAGGTGGTCGACCTGCCCGCCGGTGCGGCGTTTGCGCAGGGCGTGTTCGTGGAATTCGGCATCACCGAGGACGACGACGTTTCTGCCGAGCGTCACGGCGGATTGGGCAGTACAAGTAAATAAAGCCAAAAAGCACCGAGCATTGACTCGGTGCTTTCTGTTTTAATCGGTTTCGTTACAGCCGGGGCGGTTCATCAGCGCCGCGACGGCTTGCTCAGGAGGATAATTCTCGTAACAGATGCGATAGCAGGTTTCGGCGATCGGCATCTCCACGCCCATCTTATTTGCCAGATGATAGGCAGTGCCGGCAACCAGATACCCTTCCACCGTGCCAACGCGTTCGACCGCTTCTTCCGGCGACAAGCCACCGCCGATCAGCATACCGGCGCGGCGGTTGCGCGAGTGCATGCTGCCACAGGTCACGATGAGATCGCCCATACCGGACAATCCGAAGAAGGTCGCGGGATCAGCGCCCATGGTAACGCCTAAACGCGCGATCTCGGCAAGGCCGCGGGTCATCAGAGCGGCTTTGGTGTTGTCACCCATACCCAGACCGTCACAAATACCGGCGGCAAGCGCGATCACGTTTTTCAGAGCACCGCCAAGCTCAACGCCGATCACATCTTCGCTTGTATAAATGCGGAAGGTGGGGTTCATCAGCAGCTCCTGAACTCGCCGTGCCGCCGCCACATCGCGTGACGCGCTGACAACTACCGTGGGAATCCCTCTGCCGACCTCCTCCGCATGGGAGGGACCGGACAACGCCACTGCCGATACACCCGGCAACGTTTCCTCGATCACCTCGGTAAACCGGCGATAAGTGCCTTCTTCCAAGCCCTTGCCGGCATTGGCTACGATGGCACCCGGCTTTAGGTGCGGACGCAGCAGTGCGGCCGTAGAGGCGATTGCAAAGGACGGCACCGCCATAATGACCAGATCGGCGTCGGCGGCTTCACTGATATCACAGGTCAGATGAATCGAGGGTTCCACCGGAATATCGGGCAGCAATTTTTTGTGTTGGCCGTGACGGCGGATCGACGCGACCTCCTCTTCAAACGGCGACCATAACGTCACCGTATGCCCATGGCGGTTCGCCATAACGGCAAGCGCGGTTCCCCAACCGCCGGAGCCAACGATCGTAATATTTGCCATACCGTTATTTCCTCCCGATCTTGCTTTCCGTACCGGCAATGATGCGCTTTATGTTCTCACGGTGTTTGATGATCGCGATCGCCGTAATAATTGCCATCGCAACCGTGCAGAAGGTCACCGTTTGCCACGGCTGCTCATACAAATAAGTGCGCAACAAATAGGTGGCAATTGGCAGGCTGATACCCGCAACGATCGAGCCTAAGGACACCATACGTGAGATAAGCACCACAAGGGTAAATACCAACAGACCGATCACCGCGGTACGCCAGTCTAAAATCAGAGTCATACCGAGGATCGTCATGACACCTTTGCCGCCGCGGAAGCCGAAAAACACAGGATAAATGTGACCGAGGACACAGCATAGGCCTGCTAAATATCGGCCTATAACCGTCATATATTCAATATCATACAGCGCCTGCGGTGACAGTTGCAGATGACGCAACAGAAGACCACCGATATACGCCGCCAACACACTCTTGGCAAGATCGCCGACAAAGGTAAGCAATGCCGGCAATTTTCCCTGCGAACGCAAGACGTTGGTAGCGCCCGCATTACCGCTGCCAAACGAGCGGATATCCTTGCCGGAAAAGAACTTCGTGATGATAATCGCAAAGCTGACACTGCCCAGCAGGTACGCGATACCCGCGGCCAGCACCAAAGCAAGCCAGCTGTTTTGTAAAAATGCTAACATAATTGCCTCCTACTTGCCGCTGTTATCGCCGCGTTCTCTGATGATAAATCGGATGGGAGTGCCCTCCAGACCAAAGGTCTCCCGCAACTGGTTTTCCAGATACCGCTGATACGAAAAATGGAACAGATCCGCACGGTTAACGAAAAACACAAACGTGGGCGGACGGGTGGACGGCTGTGTCATATAATAGATCTTGAGCCGACGGCCTTTATCGGTGGGCGGCTGTACGCGTGCGGTCGCCTGTGCGAGCACATCGTTGAGCATACCGGTGGAAATGCGCGTGGCATTCTGCTCGTTCACATAGGTGATAAGCTCCAATAACCGATCCAAACGCTGGCCGGTCTTGGCAGAAATGAACACGAACGGGGCGTACGACATAAAGCTGAAATCGTTTTCCAGTTTTTTGCGGGTAAGCGCCATGGTGCGGTCGTTTTTCTCCACCGCATCCCATTTGTTGACCGCGATGATACACGCCTTGCCCTTTTCGTGAGCGATACCGGCAACCTTGCTGTCCTGCTCGGTAAAGCCCTCCACGCCGTCGATCAGGATCACGCACACATCGGCGCGTTCCACCGCCATTTCGGCGCGGAGAATGCTGTATTTTTCAATAGCGTCGTCCACACGGCTGCGGCGACGCAGACCGGCGGTATCGATCAGCAGAAATTTGCCCTGCTTTGCAGTGATCTCGGTATCGATCGCATCGCGCGTGGTGCCCGCAATATCCGACACGATACTGCGCTCCTCACCTGCCAGTGCGTTGATAAGTGAGGATTTGCCCGCGTTGGGTTTACCGATGACCGCAACCTTGATGCGGTCGTCCTCTTCATCCGCCTCATCCTCCGGCGGGAGGTATTCAAATACCGCGTCCAACAGGTCACCGGTGCCGGTGCCGTGAACGGAGGACACAGCGATGGGATCGCCGAGTCCTAAGTTATAAAACTCGTAAAATTCCGCGGGCGGAGTGCCGACGCGGTCGCATTTGTTGACGCACAGCACCACCGGCTTACCGCTTTTTTGCAGCATAACGGCAACGTCCGCGTCGTTCGCGGTCACACCGGATTGCAGATCGGTCACCAGTATGATCACATCCGCCTGCTCGATGGCGAGCTGTGCCTGCCGACGCATCTGGGACAGGATAACGTCATCCGAGTGCGGCTCGATACCGCCCGTATCCGCCAGCATAAAGCTTCTGCCGCGCCAATCACACGCGGCAAAAATGCGGTCTCGTGTCACGCCCGGCGTATCCTTGACAATGGACAGCCGCTGGCCGATCAATTTATTAAATAATGTGGATTTGCCGACATTGGGGCGGCCGACGACCGCCACGATCGGTTTTGCCATAGAGTTCACCTCATCAGTGCTTCAAATAATGCGTTGCCGTCGGTGGAAACGACCTCAACCTTGACGCCCAACTCCGTTGCGAGTTGTTCCGGGGTGACGTCGTCTAAGAAACGGTCACCCTCGTGGCGCAGCATGCAATCGGGGATCAGCACCCGCTCACACGGAATGCCCTGCAGCTGACGGTGCAGATCGCCGCCGGTGACAAGTCCCGCCACGGTAATGGTTTCACCGAAAAAGTCATTCTTGATCGCGACAACGCGCGCGTGGATGTTCTCGATATCAGCAGATGCAGTCTTAACCAGTTCATTGAGGATCGGAGCCGCCGCTACACCGGTGGCAAGCACCGTATCCGTTCCGGCGGCGCGTTTTATATCACAGCATGCCAGTGCTTCGGCAAACTGGGAACGTAACAGTGCGACCAAGCCGACGCCGTTTTCGAGCTGGGACATTTCACCGTAAAAGCCCTCTTCCGGGATGGGACGATTCGCCTGTACGTACCATTCATCCGCGGGATAGATCAGACGGTTGCCGGTCTTCGCATACTGCTCATCACCAAAACGCGTCACCATATCGAGGATATCCCGACTCTCCTGCTCGGTGAAAGGACGAAGCGATGTGAGTCCGTCACGGTATTTTGTAAGGCCGACCGGCACCACCGCCACCGATTCCACGGCGGGGGCAAGCGCCGCCAGGTCACACATACTGCGCAGCAGCTCTTCCCCATCATTCCATTCGGGGCAGATGACTAACTGACATTCCATATGGATGCCGGCATCGGCAAAGCGGCATAAGAGCGACAGCGTATCGCCCGCAAAGCGATTGTTCATCATCCGACAACGCAGTTCGGGATTGGTGGTATGCACCGAAACGTTGATCGGACTGATATGCATGGCTACAATGCGCTCGATCTCGTGCTCGGACAGGTTGGTCAGCGTGATATAGTTGCCGAACAGAAATGATAAACGGCTGTCGTCATCCTTGAAATACAGCGATTCACGCATACCGGGCGGCATTTGGTCAATAAAGCAGAAAATGCAGTTGTTGCGGCAGGTGTGCTGACGGTCCATGAGATAGGTCTCAAACTCAAGGCCGATATCGTCCTCCTCCGGTTTGCGGATACGAACGGTGCGTTTCTTTCCTGCCGTCGTCTGCAGGATCAGCGTCAACCGCGGTTCAAACAAATAAAAGCGATAATCCAGCACATCCGCGATCTCGTGTCCGTTGACGGATACAAGACGGTCACCTGCCACGATCTTTTTCTTGGCGGCAATACTGTCCGGTAGCACGCGCGCGATCACCACTGCCAACGCTGTTCCCTCCCTTACAAGTATGGTCGATTTAAAAAACAAAGGACGTAACCCTATACCGGGTCACGCCCTTTATTCTTCCCTTGATGTGGGGCATTTACAACCGGTGGGTCTTACTCCTCAACCTTGACGATCTGTCTGCCGTTGTAATAGCCGCAAGCTCCGCA
>CAYZXC010000029.1:0-14542 GCA_964482275.1 uncultured Eubacteriales bacterium | reverse complement strand
TCCTTTGAAACCGACATTACCTTTACCTATTGCACTGAGTTTATTGTCGCGCGCGACAAGGCCTGTACCAAGGATCCCCTTAAACTGCGTGCCTATCTGGAGACCATCGGTGATTGCGTTGTGGTGGTAGACGACGATGAGATCATCAAGGTCCACGTTCACACCAACGATCCCGGTAAAGCGCTCAGCAAGGGCGTGGAATACGGTGCTTTTGAAACCGTCAAGGTTGAAAACATGCGTATTCAGCACGAAAACGCCGCTTGGCTTCCGGAGGACGAAGAAGCTCCCGCAGCCCCCGCACGTGTCGAACCGGAAGAAGAATTCGGTTTTGTTGCTGTCGCTGCCGGTGAAGGCTTAAAAGCCTTGTTTACCGACCTCGGCTGCGGCCAGGTCGTATCCGGCGGTCAGACAATGAACCCTTCGACCGATGATATTCTAAACGCGATCGAAGCGACTCCCGCTAAAGTCGTCTACGTTTTGCCGAATAATAAGAATATCATTCTGGCTGCTGAGCAAGCGATCCCGCTTGCGGACCGCACGGTTCACGTCCTCCCCACCCGCACGATTCCGCAGGGTGTTTCCGCAATGCTCAATTTCGATCCGGATGCCGAGGTTCAGGATAACCTGAACACGATGATGAAGGCTGCGGACAACGTATCGTCCGGTTCCATCACCTTCGCTGCACGTGACAGTGATTACGAGAATCGCGCCATCAAGGAAGGCGATATTTTAGCATTGGACAACGGCAAGCTTACCTTCACCGACACTTCCGTTGACCACGCCGTCGTGAAGCTGACTAAGAATATGGCAGCAGCGCGTCGCACAGCCGGTAAGGACGTGGCGTTTATCACGTTGATGTACGGCGAGGGCGTGACCGAAGAGGAAGCAAATGCCGCGAAAGATGCCATTTCGGCCAAGCTCGGAGGCGATGTGGACATCACCGTGCTAGCCGGTGGGCAACCCGTTTACTACTATTTCATTTCGATCGAATAACCGAACGCACAGCCGATGGCATCCGAAGGATCGCCATCGGCTATTTCTCAAAAAGGAGGGATTTTGTTGCTGACGATTGAAACACCGATCCAGTATCTGAAAGGCGTTGGCGAAAAGCGCGCTGAGCAGCTGCATAAATTAGGCATTTGCACCGTCGGTGACCTTCTCTCCCATTTTCCGCGTCAGTATGAGGATTGGTCGACCGTTACGCCGATCGCCTCTGCTCCGCGCGATGTTCCCTGTTGCATCCGTGCCACTGCGATGGCCACACCGATCGAACGCCGCGTCCGGAAAGGACTTTCCCTTTACACCTTTTCTGCGGTCGACTCTTCCGGTGTGGTGCGCATCACCTTGTTTAACAATAAATATGCCGCAGCTAAGATCGAAGCCGGACGGCAATATCTGTTTTTCGGCACCGTGTCCGGTTCGCTGAACACACCGGAACTGTCATCCCCATTGATCGAGACGGCAGAAACCGGTACACGCATTCGCCCGATCTATCCGTTAACAGCGGGTATTACCTCGCGTTATCTGGAAAAGCTGGTCAGTACGGCTCTGCTGATGCTGGACAAAGCGCTGGATGCTGACCCGTTTCCGCACGCGTTGCGACAGCAATATCAGCTGTGCACCTATCGATATGCTTTGGAAAACATTCATTTCCCCGCCGATCACGATGCGTTGGCGATAGCGCGGCGCCGCCTTATTTTTGAGGAATTGTTTATTCTGCAGCTCAGCTTGTTGAACTTGAAAAGTCCCTCAAAAGCTGAAACAGCGATTCGCATTACACAGGACTTCACCGCCGACTTTGCCTCTTATCTTCCCTTTACCATGACCGGTGCGCAACAGCGCGCCGTCAGAGATGCCGTTAAAGATATGAGCAGTACGACGCCCATGAACCGTTTATTGCACGGCGATGTCGGCAGCGGTAAGACGGCTGTTGCCGCCTGTCTCGCCTACACCGTTATACGCAACGGCTACCAATGTGTGATGATGGCCCCCACCGAGATCCTTGCACAGCAACATTATCAGTCGCTCTGCCGCATGTTCAAGAATGACCCCGCCGTTCATGTTGGCTTGTTGACCGGCTCGATGACAAAAAGACAAAAAGACTCCATTCGCGGCAATGTTGAAAGCGGCGCTTGCCAGTTGTTGGTGGGAACACACGCGCTCCTATCTGACACCGTACAATTTGCCCGTCTGGGATTGGTCATCACCGATGAACAGCACCGATTCGGCGTGCGTCAGCGTTCCGCACTGACCGCTAAAGGGCAGCATCCGCACTTGCTTGTTATGTCCGCCACCCCGATCCCACGCACCTTAGCACTCATCGTGTACGGTGATCTGGATATTTCTGTTTTGGATGAATTGCCTGCCGGACGCACACCGATCGCCACCTATGCGATCGGTACAGACAAGCGCGCCCGCGCATACGGTTATGTGCGCAAGTTCCTGGACGAGGGGCAACAGGCGTATGTGGTTTGTCCATTGGTGGAAGAAGGCGAAACGGATCTGGTATCCGCCGAAACTTATGCCAAAAAGCTGGCAGAAGGTCCCTTTAAAGGCTATTCACTCGGTCTGCTGCACGGTAAAATGAAACCGCGTGAAAAAGAGCAGATCATGTTGGATTTTGCCGAAAACCGCATTTCCGTTTTGGTTTCCACCACCGTCGTTGAAGTCGGCATGGACGTTCCCAATGCCGTACTGATGGTGATCGAAAACGCCGAACGCTTCGGTTTAGCACAACTTCATCAGCTGCGCGGCCGCGTAGGGCGCGGAAAACATGCCTCCACCTGTATTCTCATTTCGGATGCGCAAAACGAGGAAGCGGTGCGCCGCCTTAAAGTCATGTGTGAAACGACCGACGGTTTTCGCATTGCTGACGAGGACTTAAAGCTGCGCGGTCCCGGCGACTTTTTCGGCGACCGTCAGCATGGATTACCGGAAATGAAAATTGCGAATTTCTTATCTGATATGACCTTGTTGAAAGAGGCACAGAACGCAGCACGCGCTGTTCACGCCGCAGACCCCTCGCTCGACCTTCCCGAACACAAAACACTACAGACCGCCGTACACGCTTTATTTGAGCGTACCGGTGGTCAAGGACTCAACTAAAAGAGCCTTGTAAGCGTCACGCTTACAAGGCTCTTTTTACAGTTCATCCAAGGTCAACTCATACGTGGGTAAGAATTCATCCAAAAAGCAGTCCACAGCGGGCAGGTCCATCTCGCGCAACGAGGCTTCGGTGGATTGTTTTGCTTTGACAAATTCGCGGTTTCCCTGCTTGATCTCCTCAATGCACTTAATGAGTGCCGACAGCTTATCAGCCGCCTTCACGATGCGCAATTCCTCGTCCATCGCTTGCTTATCCGGCAGCAACCAACGACGGTATTCCGTTTCCATATCCTCCGGCAACAACGATAACAGCTTATTGGCCGATACCGTTTCCACCTGTCGGTACGCCTCCCGAATCGCGGGGTTGTCGTATTTGACAGGCGTGGGCAGATCCCCGGTCAAGATCTCCGGTGCATCGTGATACACACTGAGCATAACACACGCCTGCTCATCGACCTTGCCGCCGAATCGACGATTCTGCAACAGCGCTAACGCGTGTGCCAGCACCGCGACGTCATGCGAATGCTCACAGATATTCTCCGTTCGGGTATTTCTCATCAGCGCCCAGCGATTGATATATTTCATGCGGGACAGCATAGCAAAAAACGAATGGTTCACAGTATCAACTCCTGTTTGTATTATATCCTCCTTTCCTCGTTATTGCAAGATGTGAATAAAACAGTTTTTCTTTCCGATACTAATCAAAACAGGAAAGGAAGATACGATGAACCGTGATACCGTTTGTTTGCTCAAGGAATGTAACTCCGGCTGTAAATGTGCCACCAACAGTATGGAGCAGGTGATGCCGTTTTTGAAGGATAAGCCCGACCTGCGCAAACTCATTGAACACTACAACGACAGGCATATCAAGATCGGTGACGAATGTCACGCACTGCTCAACAGCGTTGATCTTGACGAAAAGGATCCGCCGTCGATCGTCAAGGCCATGTCCTGGTTTTCCACCGAGATCAAATTATTGATGGATGATACAACTGAGCGTGTTGCCGGATTGATGGTGGACGGCTGCAGTATGGGCATCAAATCTCTCAGCGGCTATCTGAATCAGTATAGCGAAGCATCCGAAGACTGTCGCGGGCTTACCCGCAAGTTGATCGATCTGGAACAGGAATTCATGAACGAACTACTGAAATTTGTATAACAGAAAGCGCCTGCTGACAGCAGGCGCTTTGCGTTATTTCACGATAACAAACCCCAGTTTTTTCATGGCTTTTCCGAGTGTGCGGCCGGCGATATGTGAGGCACGCTCTGCTCCGCTTTTCATGAGGCTTTCCAGCTGTGCCTTATCCTTCATCAGCTCTGTAAACCGCTCTTGGATAGGCTTGAGCTCCAGTGCGACCGCCTCACCAACAGCCGTCTTGAAATCACCGTAGCCCTTGCCGGTAAATTCATCCTCGATCGCTTCCAGACTTTTGCCGGTAACCGCGGAATAGATCTCCATCAGATTATTAACGCCGTCCTTACCGGGAGCGTACCGCACTTTCGCTTCGCTGTCGGTCACCGCACGGCGGAACTTGCGCATGATAGTATCCGCGTCATCCTTAAGGGAAATAAACGAATTCTGATTTTCATCCGACTTGGACATTTTCTTGGTCGGCTCCTGCAACGAGCAAACACGTGCCGCCGTTTTCATAATATACGGCTCCGGAATGGTGAAGGTGTTGGCATACAGATTGTTAAAACGTGTAGCAATATCGCGTGTCAGCTCGCAGTGCTGCTTCTGGTCCGCACCGACCGGCACTACATCCGGCTGGTATAGCAAAATATCCGCCGCCATCAGCACGGGATAGGTAAACAGACCGGCATTGATGTTATCCGCGTGTTTCGCGGATTTATCTTTAAACTGCGTCATACGGGACAGCTCACCGAACTGAGTATGACAAGCAAGCAGCCAGCTGAGCTGTGTATGCTCCGGCACCTGAGACTGCACGAACAACAGCGATTTTTCCGGATCCAGACCGATCGCCAGCAACAGAGCAAACATCTCATTTGTCTGCTGGCGCAGCTTCGCCGGCTCTTGGCGCACCGTGATCGCATGAAGATCTGCCACGGCATACGCACAATCAAATTCATCCTGTAATAATACCCAATTACGCAACGCACCGAGGTAGTTGCCCAACGTCGGCGTCCCGGTCGATTGTATACAGCTTAACGCGCGTTTTTTGCGCTGTCCTTCGATTACGGCTTGATTTTCCATACGATCCCGTACCCTTCAAAAAATTCTTTTATATATAGTACCATACTTGCATTGACTTTTGCAACCAAAAATTGTAAAATAGATGTATCTGTTTATATTGTTCAGGAGGACTCGTATGACCGCTTTAGAGCAACTCGCGGAATTGTTATTCCCGAATGTGAACAAAACGCCTGAGGACTATGAGGCACTGTATCCCCCTCGCGCCCTTAAAGAAGGGGCACGTGTAGTGCGTATCGCCCCCTCGCCTACCGGTTATTTGCATTTGGGCGTGCTGTTCACCGCTACCATTAACTATCTCACCGCCCGTTCAACTGACGGCGTATTCTATTTCCGTTTAGAGGATACCGATAAAAAACGCGAGGTCGACGGCGGAGCAGCCGATATCTTAACGGGACTGCACCAATACGGTCTGCAGATCGACGAGGGATACCAAGGCGAAGATGCCTCTATCGGCAACTACGGCCCCTATCGCCAGAGTGACCGTGCGGAGATCTATCACGCGTTTGTCAAAGCGCTCGTGCTTCAAGGTCTTGCCTATCCCTGCTTCTGTACTCCGGACGAGCTTTCGGCTGTACGCGAAAAACAGGATCAACAAAAACTGCGCACCGGTTACTACGGCGAGTACGCTACCTGCCGTTCGCTCACACCGGAGCAAGCGATGGATAAGATCCGTGCTGGTATCCCCTATGTGATGCGCTTACGCTCTCCCGGTGATGAGTCCCGCCGAATCAAGTTCGACGACATGATCAAGGGCACCATCGAGATCCCGGAAAACGATCAGGATATCGTCCTTTTGAAAACCGACGGTATTCCGACCTACCACTTCGCTCACGCGATCGACGATCATTTGATGCGCACGACCCACGTGATCCGCGGCGATGAATGGATCGCCTCGGTTCCCACGCACCTTCAACTGTTCCGCGTACTCGGCTTTAAGCCACCCAAATACGCACACGTCAGCCCCATTATGAAGGAAGAGAACGGCAGCAAGCGTAAGCTATCCAAGCGCAAGGATCCGGAAGCCGCCGTACATTTCTACACGGAGCAGGGCTATCCGCCGGAAAGCGTCATGGAGTATCTGCATACCATCGCTAACAGTGATTATGAGGACTGGCGTCGCTGCAATCCGGACAAGCCCCGCAGCGCCTTCCCGTTTAACCTCAAAAAAATGAGCGTTTCCGGTGCGCTGTTTGACTTAAACAAGTTGAATGACGTCAGCAAGAACGTTATCGCCGGTATGAACGCTACGGATGTGACCAATGCCGTGATCGCTTGGGCGGCGGAATGCGCGCCGGAATGGCACGCATTGCTCACCAAGGATCTTGCCTTTACGACCGGTATTTTTAGTATTGACCGCGACGGTGCCAAACCGCGTAAGGATCTCGCCAAATGGAGCGATGTTCCCGCGTATGCGGAGTATTTTTTCCAAGCACCTACCGAATACCCGTGGCCGGAAAACCTACGGGCAGAGGATATCCGCGCGATCTTGAACGCATATTTGCCGGTTTATGATCCCGCCGAGGACAAGCAAGCATGGTTCGATACCATCAAAGCTCTTTGCCCCTCCATCGGCTTTTGCCCGGAGGTCAAGGAATATAAAAAGCAACCGGATGCTTATAAAGGACACGCCGGCGATGTCAGCACCGTCATTCGCGTGGCCGTTACCGGCCGCCGCAACACACCGGATCTGTGCGGCATTATGAGCTTGCTCGGTAAAGACGAAATTGCCGAGCGGCTACACGCGGCGCTTAACACATTGTAACCGCAGGAGGGGTTTTATGTCAGACGAACGCATCAGTAATTTTATTCACGACATTATCGACGAGGAGTTAAAACCGGACGGCCGCTGCTACGGGTTGCAGGTGCATACGCGTTTCCCGCCCGAACCCAACGGCTATCTGCACATCGGCCACGCCAAGGCCATCTGCATTGATTTCGGAACCGCTGAAAAATACGGCGGTATCTGCAACCTACGTATGGACGACACCAATCCTACCAAGGAAGACGTCGAATATGTCGATGCAATCAAGGACGATATTCATTGGCTGGGTTACGACTGGGGCGATCGCTTCTATTACGCATCGGACTATTTTGAGAAAATGTACGAGATCGCGGTATCGCTCATCAAGCGAGGCCTTGCGTATGTGTGTGAGTTATCGCCTGAGCAGATGCGCGAAAACCGCGGTGATCTCACCCACCCCGCTGTCAGCCCGTACCGTGACCGCCCCATAGAAGAAAGTCTGGAGCTGTTCACGCGGATGCGTGCCGGCGAGTTTCCGGACGGTGCCATGACACTGCGCGCCAAGATCGATCTTGCCAGCGGCAACTTCAATATGCGCGATCCGGTTATTTACCGTATCAATCATTCGCACCATCACCGTCAGGGTGACAAATGGTGCATCTATCCGATGTACGATTTTGCCCATCCGCTGGAGGACGCCATTGAAGGAATCACCCATTCTCTGTGCTCACTGGAATTTGAGGATCACCGCCCGCTGTATAACTGGTTTGCCGAGCACGCCGATCTGGAAGGCAAGCCCCGTCAGATTGAGTTTGCACGCCTGAACATCAACTACACGGTGATGTCCAAGCGTAAGCTGCGTAAGCTGGTGGAAGAAAACTATGTATCCGGTTGGGACGATCCCCGTATGCCGACCCTGCGCGGTCTTCGCCGCCGTGGCTATACGCCGGCTTCTATCCGCAACTTTATCGAGCGTGTCGGTGTCGCGAAAGTGCCCAGCACGGTGGAGATCGCACTGCTGGAGCACTGCCTGCGCGAGGATCTCAACGAAAACGCCACCCGTGCGATGGCGGTGTTGCATCCGGTGAAATTGACACTTACCAACTACCCTGAGGAGCAGTCCGAGATTTTCCAAATGGAAAATCATCCCTACTACCCTGAGCGAGGTACGCACGACGTGTCGTTCTCCCGCACCTTGTGGGTCGAGCGCGACGACTTTATGGAAGAACCGGTAAAAGGCTATTTCCGTCTGTTCCCCGGCAATGAGGTGCGTTTAAAATCCGCCTATGTTGTCCGCTGTACCGGCTGTGTGAAGGATGACGAAGGAAACGTCGTTGAAATCCTGGCCACCTACGATCCCGAAACCAAAGGCGGTAACACACCGGACGGTCGTAAGGTAAAAGGTACTATCCACTGGGTAGATGCCGCTACCGCCAAAGACGCAGAGGTTCGGCTGTACTCCTCGCTGTTCTTAGACGCCGAGCCGGAAGCGGGCGATCAGGATTTCTTAGACGTTCTGAACAAGGAGTCGCTTGAAAAACTCACTAACTGTAAGATCGAGGCCGGTATTCTCCCCGCCGAGGCACCTGCCGCATTCCAGTTCCTGCGGCTCGGTTATTTCTGCATTGATAACGTGGACAGCACCGCCGAACATCCTGTGTTCAACCGATCGGTATCGCTCAAAGACAGCTTCAATAAAAAGTAACGAACACTAAAAAAGAGCTTGGAGATCACTCTCCAAGCTCTTTCACTTTCTATTAGATCGTGCCGTCATCGTCATCACTGCGTGCTTTGCGCTGTAAGCGACGGCCTTTACGCATTTCATCTTGACTGTATTGCTTCGGAATGCTCTCAGCAGGCAGTTCCTCTTTGCCGACGTCCTTGAAGATCACATCCGGATCCTCCGGTTTCTCGGTTTCACCGTTATCCACGGTTTGCGCGGCTTCCTCCGCATCCAGATTCAGATCGTGCCGCTTGTCCAGATCCTCATCGGGATGTTCCTTGTAATACGGATCGATAATCGTCCGCTTAATAAGCGGGAAGATCGTAAACTGTATAAGGAAAGAACGGAATGCCGGGAACAGCAGCACATACAGAATCAGCAAGGGACCAAGTACATACCAGAAGAAAAAGTACAGCAGGACAAAGGCCAGCACATAAATAGCGACCAATACTAACGAGATGATCAGATTCTCTTTGAAACCGGCAACCGCCAACAACAGGCTGTTTTTCCAGATCTGTTTTAACGAAAGCTTAAAGGTAATCATCTGCAGGTACAAATAATACCGCGCATAAGAGAAGATAAGGAAAAGGAAAAAGGAAACAGCTAAAAACAACAGCGGCATGATTTCAAGGCTGTCCCCTGCATTCAGCCAATCCCACGCGTATACGATATCAAAGATCAAACAAGCACCGATAATAAGTTCCAAAATGCCGGTTATCAGCGCCTGCTTCCAATTCTTTTTGATGGTATCAAAGAAATCAGAAGGCAAGAATACATGCTTTTCTCTGGAATAATTGCGCGTAACAAAGGTCAGGCCCGCCTGTGCCAAGCCATGCGTCACCAACGGCAGTGAAACCAGTGCATATAAAAGATCAGCAATTATCAATTTGAAAAATTTTCGGAAATACAACTCCCAAAACTGGAAAAACCGTTTCTTTTTCGGTGCATTTTTAGAAACACCGGGACCCGGCTTGGTCAAATCAAACAATCCGAAAAAACCCGCCATTTGAAACACTCCTTTTAAGTGTGACAGGGTCTGAGCCTGTCACACTACTAGAATAGCCCTCCAAGCAGGAGGCGTAAAATCACATCCAGTGCACCGGCACCGAGGATCAAGACCAACAGCAGCAAAAAACGCGCACAATATAAACGAAAATCCTGCCACAGACCGCCACAGCGTGCCGATCGTGGCAATAACTGTACTGCCACGAGCAACGTCATACGCAATGATTCAGAACAGGCCATAAGCAGGGCGACCAGCTCCATGACCGCAGAAGGCAGTAGTACCGCGGCTATAACGAACCAACCGGCCATACCGTTTTGCGCGTAGTATGCCTCACTGAAGCCAAGACCGATCCCCCAAAAGACCGGCACCAGAAATACGACCGGTGCGCCGCAGGCGGACACGCCCGAAAAAAAGAGCAGTGCCAGCAAGCACAACGGTTGAAAGCAAGCAGAGAACCACTGCGTAAACACGCCGTGGAAACCGCCTGAGATCTGTTTCAGCGGTAATAGCGCCCACCACTCTGTGGGTAATGATGCCTGCAGAGGCGCATATAGCACCATTCCGCATACGCAGCCGATCAGCGGCAATAGTAGCAATAACAGCAACCGCCGATTTTGCAGAAAAAATCTTCCGATAGAGTTTGTCCGTTTCATGTGCAGTCCTTCCTTTCTTTTATACAGACACTATATGCCCGAAAAAGAAAGGATATGACGCTCTGAGTCTCAAGAAGAACGGGACGGAAAAATCCGTCCCGCTCGGTCAACGCCGTTTTTTAACATTGACGCCCAGCACGCCGCCAAGCGCGCCGCAACCGATCGTAAGAGCTGCTTTGAGTAACGTCATCGTTCCGCGAAGCTCCTGCAAAACAGCGATCCCAACGATTGTGATAAGTAAAAATAACAACAAACCAACGCCCGCACCGTACAACAATCCTCGTTCACGCGACGCTCTTGCCGCAGCAAAACCGCCGAAGAACGAACCGATCGTGGCCGCCGCGAGAGCAACGGGAGTTATCGCTGACGTCGGGAGCACGCCGGTCGTCATAATAGCAGCGGCGATCAACAGGATCACCGTACAGGCTACCACGCCGATACCGGTTCCCACTCCCAGCGGACGCAGGATCCTTGCCGCTGCCGAAATTTCTTTGCGAGTGCTCATACTATTTCCTCCCAGGCAGATATCAGGTATTACACCTATATTCCGCCGCTTTGGAAAATAGTACCGGCATCACGCACAAAGATCAGATATCGTCATCGTCATCATCGTCGTCGGTAGCGTCGTGCACGGTGTCACAGCTCTGCAACGCCCACTTTTTGATGACCATCTTGTTGCGATCCGCACCAGTCTCGATGACGAACTCGTCCTCTTTGATGTTCACGATACGACCGCGGATACCGCCGATCGTGGTGATCTCATCACCGACGCGAATGCTATCACGCATTTTCTGCTCTTCTTTTTGCTTTTTCTTCTGCGGACGGATCATGAGGAAATACATGACCACGAACAGCAAAACCATCATAATCAGCGGCATGAAAGAAGAAATTGCATTTGCCGCGTCTGCATCCGCTGCGGTGGTTGCGGCCGCAGTAGCATCTGCAGCCAAAGAATACAAATCAAACATGGTTAGTTACCTCCTAAAGTAATACCGTTTCAGTATACAGGATTTTAAGACTGATAGCAAGACGTAGACAGAAAAATTTTCAAATTCTTCATCTTTTTACCGAATGTCGTATACACTGCGCAGGGTCACGGTGTTAACATCACCCTCAAGCACGGTCACGGTTTTGCTGCCGGCATTCATGTCAAAATAGTTATCACTCAAAATAAAATCGCTGTCGGGTGAATCGATCTCAACAGATTTCGCATAAGCGTCTGCAAATACCGTGATCTCGTTGCCGTGAATTTCATAACGAAGATTCGGATCTTTGAAATTGTAGTGTTTCGGGGCAGTGAACAACACCGTACCTTCGGAAACCGTTGCCCCATCCACCTCAAAAGCGTAGCTGAAATAATTGTTTTGCACATCGGTTTTCTCAAAATCCATATTGTCGAGCCAAACCGATTGGAGTGCGGGCACCGTTATCGTTTCACAGCCGCTTTGCAGGATTTGACTGTCTGATGAGCGCAGTTCCCATTTGACAATACCGGATACATCCTGCATCGTTTCATTCGTAACACAAAGCTGCGCTTGCGTACTGTAATCATAACGATACGGATCCATGCAAGCATACAGACGAGTGGTGGTTTCCCCTATCTCGTTGCACGAGATCATTACCGGTGCAAAGAACCGCTTTGCCGCATACTGCAATACTTTATATCTTCCGAATGAATCGATACTGGACCAAGACGCACCCGGCCAAATGTCATTGAGCTGCCAATACAGCGCACCCATACATCTGCCGCGGTGACGGCGAAGATGCTCCACGCAGTTGCGTATCGCATCCGCCTGCATCAGTTGCGATGCATATAACAACGTACCGAAATCGGTCGGATACAAATACACGTCCGCCATGGGTCCGATGATCTTTTTCGTCGCCCCTCTACTGCGTTGGTGGAGATCCATAATGCGGCTGTAGATGTTGCGATCGGATTCCACGGTAAAGGCGTTGACGGTTTTTTCACACGGGAAGGATTGGTAACCAAACTCGCTCAGATAACGGAAGTAATGGTTGCGATATTCCATTGCGGGCTGGCTGCTGTGCCACACCTGCCAATAATGACAATCGCCGTAGTTTTCATTTGTCGGTTCAATAAACGAGCCGAAAGAACTGGGGGATGACGGCACATAAGGTAAATACGGACAGACCTCTTTGATAACATCGGGAATCAGATGCTCGAACACCTCAATATAATTCGCTTTGCACGCATTGCTCACTCGCGCATCGCGATCATCGCGCTCCAGCATCTCCTCTACTTCATTGTTACCGGAGAGAAGCGCTATGCACGCGTGATGCCGTGTTCGGATAAGATTATCCCTTACTTCTGCGGCAATATTTTCGTGCATTTCACGATCTCTCGGAACTTCCATACAGGCAAACATCATATCATAAAACACGAGCAAGCCCAACTCGTCGCACAGATCAAAGAAGAAATCGTGCGGATAGAAGCCGCCACCCCAGATGCGGATGGTGTTAAAATTGCACTCTACACAGTGCCGCAAAAGCGCCTCACTACGTTCCTTGGTGATACGCGTAAGGATATTATCCTCCGGAATATAATCCGCACCCATCGCAAAGATACGAACACCGTTCACCTCGTGACAAAAGCTTTCGCCATACTCATCCTTTTCGCGGACAAGCTTCATTTCGCGAAGACCGATACGTTTTGTATCGCTATCAACCACTGAACCGTTCTCGTACAGTTCAACAGACACCGTGTACAAATTGGCCTTGCCGAAGCCATTCGGCCACCAAAGCATCGGATCACGGATCTCACTTTCCGTATTGGCGGGTATCGTAAAGCGTTCACCGTTGGGTGCGGTGACAGTAACCGAAATTTCGGCCGTACCCTTTTCGGCCTTAACCAGCGGCGTGACAAACACCTTGCCATCCTCGTGGCGTTGCAGGAAATGAACATCCGTTAACCTATCGGAATCAACGATCAGCAGACTGATATCCTTCCAGATACCGGCATCAGGCAGACGGGGACCCCAGTCCCAGCCCATCATACAGCTTGCCTTACGAATATGATTAAAGCCAGCCAACGCATCTGCAGGCGCACGCAGCGGTTCTTTTGCATGCAACGCTTTGATATATTGGTTGGGTGAATAAAATCGCGCCGTGATCTCATTTTCTCCCTTTTTGAGAGCATCCGTAACGTCAAATTCGTACCGCCTGTGCATGTTATCGGTGTAGGCAATATGACGACCGTTTATATACAGATCGCAAAGCGTATCCAAGCCTTCACAGCATAGCAGAATCCGTGCATCGGATGCCGGAAAATCAAACACTTTAGAAAACGTAAAATCGTTTTCAAGAATTTTCGTTGTTTCCAGCTCGTGATCGCGATAATGCGGATCGGGCATTAGGTCATTGTCCAACAAGAAGGAATAAACAGAACCCGGCACGGTTCCGTCACACGAGTATCCACCGCCCTCCATATGCCACTGTCCGTTTAAAGAATATGTTTTCATATGCTTACCTCCTCAAATTCGACGATCCAAAACACCAATATAGCGGTTATAGAACTCCTCAAAAGTGCCCTCTTCCAGTGCGGTACGAATCCGCTCCATCAGGGTGTTATAAAAATACAAATTATGAATCACGCACAACCGCATCGCGAGCATCTCGTTTGCTTTGAAAAGATGACGGATATAAGCGCGCGAATGACGGCGGCAGGTCGGGCAGTCACATTCCTCGTCAAGCGGTAACAGATCGTGCTCGTATTTCTGATTCAGCATATTCCGATGCCCGCTCCAGGTGAAAACGTGCGCATGACGCGCGTTTCGCGCCGGCATCACACAATCAAACAGATCAACGCCGCGGTGAACACCCTCTAAAATGTTTTCCGGTGTTCCGACACCCATCAAATAGCGCGGCTTGTCCTTCGGCATATGCGGCTCCACCGCCTCAATAATACGGTACATGTCCTCTGCCGGTTCACCGACCGCCAGTCCACCGATGGCATATCCGTCAAGATCGAGCTCCGCGATCTCCTGCATATGCGCCACACGCAGGTCGTCAAAGGTACACCCCTGATTGATGCCGAACAGCATCTGCTGTTTATTGAGCGTTTCCGGCAACGAATTTAAGC
>CAYZXC010000028.1:0-15133 GCA_964482275.1 uncultured Eubacteriales bacterium | reverse complement strand
GCAGGCTTGCCGCGGCGACGGACTGACCGACGCGGCGGATCTTTTCATCCGGCAGGTGCAGCTCCATTGCGGCACATTCGGGATATTCTTCCGCCAGTACGCGGGTGGCTTCCGCCAGGATCAGGTCGCCGCCCTCGCCCGACATCACGCGGCCGAGCAGCAGCACGTCACCGATCTCGTAGTACATCGCGTAGTACGCGAGCGTGTGACCGAGGTACACGCCGATGGAACGGTAAATGTCGCGAACCTTCTCGTTGCCCTTGTTGAGCTCCAGCTGAACCGCCTTGAGCTTCTCAGCAGGGGAGAGAGCCTCGTCCAGGGAAAGACCGGCGCGGGGGGCGAGCTTGATGACGCTGTCCTGCGAGAAGTATTTGACACCGCAGCCCTTGTCGCCCGACCATTCGTCCACCATCGCATCCGCCTGCAGATCGACCGGTGCGAAGGCGAGCTCGTTGAGCCAGCCGGTGATGTTGCCCTCGGCGTCGACGTAGCCGGCAGCCTCGGAGGTGCCCATCGCGATACCGAGGATCTTATTCTTGTTCAGGCTCATCGCACCCGCCAGCGCCGTGACGTCGCCGTCGTTGGCGACCTCGATCGGCACGTTAAATTCCTCGGCGGCGCGCAGGTAGATGTTCTTGACCTTCCGGTCGAACAGCTCCTCCGGCACCTTCAAGAACAGCGACGCGACCATCGCGCGGTTGTCCACGTACACGCCGGCGGAGGAAACGCCGATGGCGTCCACGCGCGGCATCTTGGAGGCGGCGGTGCGGAACGCTTCTAAAATTCCGTTAAAGTGATAATCGGGGTCGGCGTTGGTTTTCGGGAACCACACGACCTCTTCGGAATACACCGAAACGCCGTCCACCACAGCGGAGACCTTACGGTCACTGCCGCCCGCGTCAAAGCCGATGCGGCAACCGTCTAAGTTGCGGCCGACCGATTGCGGCAGTGAATAGGGGGCGGGGGTCTCGGACAGGGGGAGTGCGACGACCTCAAAGGGGCGCTCGTACACGCGGCTCATAAAATTCGAGTCGAACTCGCGGGAGCCGCCGACGGCGTAGGCGTCGGCAACGGTTTTCGCAACCGTATCGTCACCGCAGATCATCACCTTAAAGCCGCCGTATGCCCATAAAAGCATCTTGACGGTGCGATCCACATAGATCGCATCGGCAGCCGCCATCGCGGGGGTGCCGTGGATCTTAAAGCGGCGCACCGCGACCTGACCTTGGTTGCGTTCGACTGCGACCGCGATCTCCTTACCGTTTTCTGCCGATTTTTCAAAATCGCGGCAGAACGCGGCCATCGGGATAAAGCCGGTATCCAGCACCGGAAGATTTTTTACCGAAACTTCTAATCCGTATGCGTTCATTCTACAAAAGACTCCTTTTGCTATATGATATATTCATTATAGCAAAGCCAACCTGCGAATGTAAACCCTATTTTGGCTTAGTTTTTTCAAAATCCGTTACTTTTTGTAGCAGAAACGGCATATATATGTGTCAATGAGAACAATGGGAAAGGAATGGCTGTTAAAATGAACGAGTTTTTTCCGGAAGGCGTGTTGCTCAATACGACTGCGAACCGCCGACGTACGCAGACGGCGAGTGCGCTTGCCGAGGCGGCGATGGAGGGACAGGTGGTGGAGGCGCGTGCGGTGTTGTGCGACAGCGACCATAACCTGCACGTCGACCTGCCGTGTATGCAGGGCGTCATCCCGCGTGAGGAGGGCGCCGTCGGTATCGCCGAGGGAACGACCCGCGATATCGCGCTGATCTCGCGCGTGAGTAAGCCGGTCAGTTTTTTGGTGACAGGCTTCGACTTTACCGAGGACGGACGGCGGCGCGCCGTCTGTTCGCGGCGGGCGGCACAGGAAAAATGCCGTCGGGAATATATTGAGGAACGCCGTCCGGGTGACGTGGTGGAGGCGCGCGTGACAAGACTTGAAAGCTTCGGCGCGTTTTGCGATATCGGGTGCGGGATCCCCGCACTGTTGCCCATTGCGAGTATTTCGGTCAGCCGTATCGCGCATCCCGCGGATCGGTTGTATGTCGGGATGGATATCTACGCGGTCATCACCTCCATTGAGGAGAACCGCATCTGCTTATCCCAACGCGAACTGCTCGGCACCTGGGAGGAAAACGCCGCGCTGTTCGAGCAGGGCGAGACCGTCGCGGGGATCGTGCGGTCGGTGGAGGATTACGGCATTTTCGTGGAGCTCACCCCGAACTTAGCGGGACTTGCCGAGCCGCGCGCCGGTGTCAGAGTCGGTCAGCACGCGGGGGTGTATATCAAGAACATCTTAGCGGAAAAGATGAAATTAAAGCTCGTACTCATCGACGCCGAGGATAACCACGAGCTTCCACCGCCGCTTAAGTATTTCATCACGGAAGGGCACATCGACCGTTGGGTATATTCGCCCCCGCACTGCGGCAAGATCATCGAAACCGTGTTTTAAGTTCGATTGGTTTCTGCCCCGCGCCTGCGGCGGGCAGTTCGATTGGTTTCTGCCCCGATCGTGGTAAAAGGGTGGGCAATACGCCCACCCGCATCTTTGAACACCTTACTCGCCTCTACGGCAAGATGATTCGTGCCTTCGTACCCGCTCCTTGCGGCTCGCCGCATCCTGCGGGCGGATATGGAATCCTCCCCTACCGACAAACGCGGAGAGAACACCGTTCTCTCCGCGTTACTGTTATGCCCGTTCAACGCCGACGAGCAACCCGCCCTTTTCGGCGTAAAAGCTGCACAGCCCGCGGCAGTTGTATAACTCTACCTTGATCTTCTCAAATTCCGCCAACAGCCGCGCCTTGAGTGCCGTGCCGGCGGCTTCGTTGCCGCAATGCGCGATACGCACCTTGCCTCTGATGGGCCCCATCGCACGGATATGCTGTACGATGGTATCCAAGGCTTTTGCCTCACCGCGGCACTTATTCAGCGGCTCTAAATCGCCCTTGTCGCTCGCCCTGCCCACCACGCGGATGCCGAGCAATCCCGCCGCTTTTGCGACAAACGGACTGACACGGCCGTTGTTGGCTAAATTCTTCATCGATTCCAGCATAAACAGCAGTGCCGTTTTTTTGCTGTACGCCGTCACGCGGCGGCATATCTCGTCAAAGGGCAGTCCCTCCGACACAAGCTCCTGCAGCTTATCGAGCAGCAGGGCGATCTCAGGGCCCGCGGACAGGGAATTGAGCACGAACACGCGGCGGTCGGGGTACTGCTCCTCGTACGCTTTCCCCGCCAGCACGGCGGCGTTATAGCTGCCGGAAAGCGTGCCGGTGATGGTGACGCAGAACACTTCCCTTGCGTCGCCAAACGCACGAAGCCAATCGTCTATGTTGGGGCAGGAGGTGGAGGAGCGTCCCTTGTACTGTCTGAGATCCTCCACCATCGCGTCCACGTCCAGTGCCGCGTCGTCGACGTATTCGTTGTCGGCGGTGATGATCTTTAAAGGGGCGCAGGCAAACGGCACGGAGGCCATCGTGAGCATATCGGCGGACGAGTCGGTGACGATCTTACGGTGATTCATTGGAGGACTTCCTTTCTTTATAACAAACGTACTGGCAGTTACTTAGCTGACTGCGTTCGGTCATACGGGTAAAAACGGCGTCGCGTAGCGTCGCCGCCTGCTGCTTCGGAGTGCCGGTGCCGCGGTCAAACGGGCCGTCGATGTACAGGGTCAGTCGCGGTCGTTTGCCGAATCGGCGTTTTTGGTAGGTGGAGGTGACACTGTAGACCGGCACGTCGAACTTGACCGGATATTTAAACGCGGTGTCCGAAAACGGACGGATGCCGGTATAATACTCCCACAGATGCGCCTCCGGATACAGCATGACGGGGTGACCCTGCCGCAGCCGCGTTTCCATCGCGCGGGTAAACGCCTTCATGCCGCTGACGGAGTCGGCGAGCGGCAGAGCGCCGAGGTAGGGGAGCAGTCTGCCGATGACGGGAATCCCGAAATTCGCGGGACTCACCACGGTAAAAATGCGCTTGGGAAAACAGGCGAGCGCGGGATCGACCACATCGCCGATCGGCTGTGTGTGGTTGCCGTACAGGAGAAAGCCACCCGTTTGCCGCCGCAGCTTCGCGGCACCCTTGACGCGCAGGTGCAGACGCAGCGGACAGTAGAGAAGGGCAAACAAAAACGCGAGCGTGTAGACGAGCGACGAGAGAAACGGCGAGCGGATATAGCGGTAATCCGCGGGCAACGAGTACTGCTGATCGCGCGTTTCGAAAAAATCGTCGTCAAAGCCGTCGTAATAGCGGACGCGGTCAATCATGCGCATCACCTACCCAGCCGGCAATATCGTGCGGCTCAAAGCGATAATCGAGCGGTCTGCCGTACGCCTTTTCATACGCCGCCGCCTTGAGCGCGTAGTCGCGCTCGGACAGCTCAACGCTGTTTTCCTTGACGCTTTTGTTCGGGTCGGGGTACAGGGTGTCCAGAACGTGCAGGACGTACCGTACCTTGTGAAACCGATCGGTGTCCATGTCGGGACGGTCGATCATTTCCACAAAGCAGCACACCACCGGCACGCCCAGCTTGGCGGCGAAATAATACGCACCGCGCTTGAGCGGGCGCGGCTTGCGGTACTGAAACCACATTTCCTGTTCCGGATAGATGAGTACCGCCTCGCGTTTTTGAAGCAGTGCGCCGAGCGTTTCACAAAGCGCACCGTTCACATAGTGCAGGTCGGGTGCTAAGGGGACGGTGTCTGCGTAATTCATCAAAAACCCGATAAAGCCGGTCATGGCAAAATTCGTCACCTGGCTGACGATATTCAACCGCTTTTTCCCCTTTTTACGCACGAAACGGCGGATGACGGTGTTTTCCAAGGGACCGAAATGATTGCTGGTGATGATCGCACCGTTGTTCAGCGCGTCGGTGTCACCAATGATCTCGGTATCGCGGTTGAGCACGGCGGTTGCTGCCGTGGCAATGCCGCGTGCGACCCACGCCTTGACGCGGTAGGTCGGTGTACCGCGCATTTTCAGATGCCGCTCGGTGATCGTTTTGGCTTGCTGAGGGGTCAGCACGGGATCGTCAATCTCGACCTTCGCGTAAAACTCACCGGCCTCAGCCGCCTTTCGGATGTTGTCGATCACTGCCTCACGGTGCTTTCCGATAATCATAGTCTGACCTTCACTCCGCTTTCAAAGAGTTTTTTAAAGGTGATATCCGCATGGGGCAGCTCACCGCCGCGACGGACAAGCAGTTCTAAGCACGCGGCGTCCGCCTGCTTTTGCTCGTCGGAATACGCGGCCTTGTAGCGGCGCAGCTCGTCGAGGTAGCCGCATCCCTCGGCGTAGTGCCAGAACCGATCGGCGTACTGGATATCGTCGTAGCACCACGGCTTGGAAAACAGGTTATAGTGGATAAGCTTTGCATCGTCGACGGGCGGCTGTTTGTCGTTCGGCATGGTATCCCACCGATCGTCGAGATAGTGGATCCTGCCGTTGCACAGGGCGTTGAGATAATCCTGATCAGGCGCGATGCAGTCCACGTGATAGGTGTTAAGAAGCTCCAGAAAGCGGGCGTCAAGCTTTGCTTCGCGCAGGGCTTTGAGGTTCATCAGCAGCACGCCCGAATTGATGTACTCATTCTTCGGGACACCCACCGCGTTCTCCATATACTGCACGAGCGGCGGCACGTCTGCAACCGAGTGGTCGGTGCAGGCACCGAGGTAGCAGTCACCGATATCGGTGTCGTACAGCTCAGCGAGATCCGCGCACAGTACCACGTCGCTGTCGATATAGATTCCCTTGTCGTATTGCGGGAACATCGCGGGAATGAACAGCCGAAAGTAGATAGTGAGGGTAAAATAATCACAGCGCAGGCGGTTGGACATGCGGTCGGTGATGCATTCCAATCCGTTTTGCATGGGTACAAATTCGATTGCAAAATGCGGCGCGGACAGCGTCGCCAAGCGGTCACGGTTTTCTCTGCTCAGCTTTTCATACAGGACGACGGCTTTATACTGACGGTCGGCGGAGCTGTGTTGCACAGCGGAATGGAGTGCCGCCGCCAGAAACGGTGCATACGCGTCGTCAATGCTGAAAAAGATCGGAATTTCACGGGTCATGTTCGTTCCTCCTCATAGGCCGTTTTGAGTGCTTGATAGTCGGTGAGCAATTCATCGTATACGGCGGTCTTCAGTACACGGTGTACCTTTTCTATTTGCCACGGTTTTACGCTGACGGCGTGAAACCACGGAAAGAAGCGAAAGCTTGTGGTGAAATGACGGAACACGGTATCCCCACGCAACCGACGCTGCTCGTTGTAGCGGCGGGGAAACTCCTTTTTGGCAGCCGTCAGATGATACAAGGCGGATTGATCCGGCATGAACATGCGCTTTTCGGCACACATCGCCCGACAACGGGCAAACAATTTCGTTTCGCGGATACGCCGCATATTGAGCAACAGCACACCGGAATTGAAATAATCGGCTTTGAATGGATGATGCCGAAAGAACCATTTGCCGTAATGATCGAGCACACCGCCGAGCTCACAGTCCGCGAGGTCGGTGCGGTAAAGATCGGAAAAATCGCCGCAGCACACCACGTCGTTGTCGAGATACAACAGCGTATCGGGAAGTGCGTCGATCGTGTCGGCGTACAAGCGCAGCATACATAGGGGCGTAAAGCGGGTATCCCTATTCGCGTACGGCGGTTCGGCGGCAAAGCGATCGGTGATGTCAAACAGTGTGACACGGTTTTCGGGACGCTCCTGTTTGACGCGGTGCTCCAGAAAGCGGGCAAAGCTGTTTGGTATCGCACGGTAGGTTTTCTCTGACGTACTCACGGTCGCGGTGAGAATGTAAATGTGCAGCGGCTCAGCGGTGTGGGACAACAGCGAAAGCGTGGAGATGAGAACGCCGTCCACGATGTTTCGGTCGCCGCAGTAGAGAATGTTCATAGGCGTCACCTCAATTTGTGTTTTAGTATACCCGACGGTGCGCGGTAGAACAACCTACGGTGCGTGGATGGCGGGATACTGTGCGTGTAGAGGCGTGTATACGGTGAGTAGAGAAGAAAAAGAGCGGCTCTACCGGTTTCCGGCTTTTCTCTCTCCGCCTTTTTGCCACGCAAAAATCCACCTCCCTCTGACGAGGGGGTGGACGTTATGCTGAGGATCATAGCTCTTTTTCAAAAAACGCCAGTGCGACGGCACCGGGACCGGCGTGTGTGCCGATGGCACAGCCGACGGTGGCGATGGGGAGCGTGTCGGTCTGACCCTGCCACAGCTCGGCGCTGTCCTCAATATATTTTTGCAACAGGTCGTCGGACAAGCCGCTGTACGCGAGGCAGAACGGTTTGTCAAAGTTGATGCCGCCGCTGTCCTTGACCAGCTCGCGCAGCAGGTTATTGCCCTGCTTTGAGCCGCGCGCCTTGCCGATCACCTCGACCGCGCCGTCCACGACGGCGAGCACCGGCTTAATGGACAACAGCCCGCCGGCAAACGCGACGGCGGCGGAAACGCGCCCGCCCTTTTTGAGATATTCCAGCGTATCCACCAGTGCGATCAGACGGATATGGTGTTTTTCCTCGTTCACCGCTTCCACGATCTCCTCAGCAGAGCGTCCCTCGTCACGCAGCTGCACGGCACGCTCGATGAGAATACGCTCACCGAGCGACACGCTTTCACTGTCCACCACAAACACGCGGTCGGGATACTCGTCCGCGGCGATGCAGGCGCTTTGGTAGGTGCCGGACAGCTTAGACGACAGCGTAAACACGATGGCGGTATCGCCGTCGGCGATCACCTGCCTGTACGCCTCCTCAAACGTGGTGGGGGTGATCTGCGCCGTGGTGGGCAGCGTGTCGCTCTCGATCAGCTTTTCATAAAACTGACGGTGGGTGAGATCGACGGCGTCGGCAAACTCCCGCTCGCCGAACCGCACCGTGAGCGGCAGGTGGAGCATACCGAGCGACTTCGCCTCATCCGGCAGGATATCGGCGGCGGAATCAATGATAAAACGAATACCCATAGCGATCAGATCCTCTCTAATAATTCGGCGAACCCGCCGTGCGGAAACTCGTCAACGCGGCGGTCGGTGGTGTTGATCAGACAATCGGTGAGCAGGAACACTTGCATACCAAGCGACTCGGCAACCATATCCTCGCCGACGTCGTTGCCGACCATCAGACAGTCCTTGGCCTCTACCCCCAGTGTTTCCAAAACGGCGCGATAATAGTCCGGATTCGGTTTGCAGTATCGCGAATTTTCATACGTGGTGTACAACTCGAAATCCTCCGGCTGCAGACCTGCCCAGCGAATACGCGACTCGGTCGCCACGGCGGGGAACAGGGGATTGGTGGCGAGTGCCACGCGCAGTCCCTTTTCCTTGATTCGCCGAACGGCATCGGCCGCCGCGGGCGTATACCCGCACACCTGCTGTACCGCTTGGAATTCATTGGCATAAAAATCCGCGAAGAGCGGCTCGTCCTCGGCGGCTTTTTCGCCGAGGATACCGCAAAAGGTATTCCAGAACGCGTCTTCGTTACGCCTCGTTCCGTCGTTTGCTACCATCGCCTTGGTGCCCGCCCAGATGGCGGAGATCAAAGCGTCGGGCTCGTACCCGTGCGGAGCGAGCTTTTTCACCAGTCCCCCAAAATACGCTTTAATGAAAGCCTCTTGTTCCATCGGCAACAGCGTGCCGTCCAGATCAAATAAGACCGCTTTTATCGACATCGTTATTCCTCTCCTTCCGTCGGCAATCCGGTCTCGCTCACCGTGCGCAGATTGGCGGCGATGCGCTCCAGTACCTCGTACAGCGCGAGGCGTTGCTCATCCGACAACCCCTCACCGCCGAGTGTGACCGCGGTGGCGGCGCGTTCGCTCAGATGCTCCGCCGCCTTTTTGCCTTCATCCGTCAAGGTGAGCAGCGCGCGGTATTGGTGTCCGCTTTCCTTTTTCACCAGCCCGTTTTGCTCCATTAAAGCAAGCGCGCGCGACACATCCGCTTTATCTCTGCCGCATTCCTCGCCGAGCTTGGCGGCGGTGATGCCTCCCGCGTGACGGTACATCGCGAGCAGATACAGCACGCAGGGACCCTTTAACCCATACCGCTCCATCTCTGCCGCCGCGATGCGGTTCCAGCATCTTGATATTTCGGATATCGCAAAGGAAAATTTTTCAAATCTCTCTACCACGCGGATCCCACCTTTCTACTGCCCAGTATAGCAATTAGATGTTGATTTGTCAACATCTGAAACAAAGAAAGACGGCTTGCACAGTGTGCAAGCCGTTTCGGTCAGTTATAAAACCGTTTGCACAGGGATTCGGAAACCGCTCTCATGGCGGCGGGATTGACCTTGAGCAGTTGGCGGTCGTAGGTGAGCAGACCGTTCGTTTCGTCCTCCACGTCGCTGACCTGTGTCAGCACCGCGGCACACAGCCCCTTGTCGATCATCGGCATCACTTCGCGTTCGTACAAGGCGATCAACGCCTTCTCAAACTGTTTGCGGTCGGTAAAGAACCGATAGCCGTAGGTATCGTCCAGGTTAAACGCGTGGTCGGGGATCTTGCAGGAATAGCCGCCGAATTCCGACAGCACCATCGGTTTTCCTTTCACGGGCTTCAGCTTGATCTTCTTGAAATACACGTGATCGCTTTCTACGTCGCTCTCGCGCGTTTTGAACCAGCCGGAGGCGGTGTCGTACACGCGGGTGGGATCAATGGCTTTCAGCGTCTGATACCAGTACTCGGTATCGAACTGTCCCCAGCCCTCGTTGAAGACGGTGTAGTACACCACCGAGGGGTGATTATGCAGGGCGCTGAGGATGCCGACGGAGGTCTCCTCGAACGCCAGCCGTTGATCCAAGGTGGCGCTGTGCTCGACCCCGCGGCGCAGTCCGAACGTGGGTAGGGCGGTATCCGCAAGGAAACGGTACTTGCCGTTGTTGATCATATCCTGGAACACCAGCATACCGTGCTTGTCACAATAATAGTAGAACAGATCGGGCTCTAATTTGATGTGCTTGCGCAGCATATTGAAGCCGCAGGCTTTCATTTGTTCGATATCGTACAGGAAGCCTTTGGGGGAGGCGGGCAGGAAGATGCCGTCGCTGTAGTACCCTTGATCCAACAGGCCGTGGAAGAAGGTCGGCTTGCCGTTGAGCAGGATGCGGGGTTTACCGCCCTGCTCGCCCACCGATACGGTACGCAGACCGAAATAGGTCGATACGCGATCCCTGCCGGAAACGACCGTCAGATCGTACAGATGCGGGTGTTCGGGTGTCCACAGCACGGGATGTTTTACGTTCAAGCGGAAGCTGTCGCCGGTGAAATGATATTCCTGTCCCTCAAACAGCACCGTTTTTTCCGACACACCGCCCGTGACCACCAGATCAACGCCGGTGAGATCGGGGGTGATCTTGACGTTTTCAATGTAGCCGTCGGGCACGCTTTCCAGCCATACCGTCTGCCAGATACCGCTGATCTTGGTATACCACATCCCGCCGCGTTTGTCGGTCTGCTTACCGTACGGCAGGTCGCGGCACAGCGGATCGCGCGCTTCCACGCGCAGGCGGTTTTCACCGTCGTGAATATACGCGGTGACGTCAAGGCTGAACGGCAGATACCCGCCGGTGTGCGAGCCGACCTCGCGGCCGTTGACATAGACGGTGGCGTACTGGTCGACCGCCCCGAAATGTAACAGCACGCGGTCGCCGATGAAATCCGGCTGCAGGTAAATGTCCTTTTCATAAACGAGCGTATCGGTCTTTCGGATCTCGCGTTCAACACCCGATAAGCGGCTTTCGGGCGCGAACGGCACCACGATCGTGCCGTTATAGGTGACCTCGCCGCTGTTTTCGATACGGAACTGCCACGTGCCGTTCAAGCAGCAATACGACTCGCGTTTCAGCTGCGGGCGGGGATACTCGGCAAACGGAATACCCGTCTCGGCCAGCTCGGCTTCAAACGGCGTTTTCAGCGAAACCAAGCGGGGGTCCTTTTTGGACTTGAGGACGGCAAAGAACGGCAGTATGAGCAGCAGTGCGACCGCCGCCGCCAAAAAGATGTTTTCGTTCGGGACAAAGGATTCGGTACCGTCGCTGTTGACGATGACGGCGGCGTTTTGCAGTACCGTCTTGCCGATAAACGGCCCGACAACACCGGGAATGAGCACCTGTGCGAAGATGCGCACCCCCTGCAGCTGCCCCGCTTTGCCGGCGGGGGTGTTGTCGCGGATGAGAGCGCCGAATACCGCCATCCCCGCAAGATACCCGCTCATCATAAGCAGTGAACCGATAAACACCGGCAGGGTGGAGCGGGTGAGGTACAGCACGACGTAGCCGGTGAATAACGCCGCGGCCGCGAGCAGTCCCGAAAAGCGGAACCCCTTTTTATCGTACACCTTGCCCCACAGCGCGGTGACGACCGAGGCGACGATGATGGCAGGTGCCATCACCAGCACGTAGTCGGTCATACCGAGCGATACCTCGTAGTAGAGGATGAGATACGGCATAAAGATCTGAATGGAGATGTTAAACAGAATAAACGCCGCGAGCGCTAAGTACAAAGTAGTGTTTTGCTTGATGGTTTTCGGACGGAACCCGTACAGAATGGTGGCGAAATACGGCTCTTTAACCGGCTGAATGGCGGGCTCCTTAATGAGGAAAAAACCGAGCACGCCGATGACCAGTACCGCGATGCCGATGACGGTGAAAACGAGCGTCCAGCCGGTGGCAAGGTTCAGGTCAACGAACATAAAGCCGCCGAACACGACCAGGATCGACACGAGCGGCATCATCGCGTTGATGCCCTCCGCCGCGCCGCGGTTGGTGGAGTCGGTGGAATCGGTCAGCCACGCGTTGAACGCGGCATCGTTGGCGGTCGATCCGAAGAAGGTCATCACGCAATCGAGGATGATGGTGAGTGACACACACACCGCCGTGATGTTGGTCGTCATAGCGACGAGCGGGTCGATAACGCTGTTTGATAGGAACACGAAGCTGAAGATCGAAACGCCCCACAGGATATAGCCGACGCAGATAAACAGCTTGCGTTTCCCGATCTTATCCGACAGCGCGCCCATCAGCACGGTGGTCAGCGTGGCGGTGACGGCGGATGCCGCGACCATCAGCGAAATATCGGCGGCGGAGGCGTGGAACATTTTGTAGATAAACACGTTAAAATACATATTTTCCACGACCCACGCGATCTGCCCCATCAGGCTAAAGACCGTCAGCGCACACCAAAAGCGAGGGGAGAGTTTGGTTTTCATACGAGAACCTCCTCCGGTAAAAGTTTACTATTCTTCAAATTATACCATATCCCCCCGCAAATTGCCATAGTTAGATAAAAAATGTAGGGCGGGGATTTATCCCCGCCGAAAACGGAACGGATATATCCGTTCCCTACACGCAACCCCAAACCAAAAGCAACGGCAGCCCGCAGGGCTGCCGTTGCTGACATCGTATTATTACTTTTTCGGTTTCGGTTTGTGGATCTTGTTGAGCTTTTTGTTGAGGTCTAAGAGCTGTTCCTTGGTGAACTTTACGTCCATCATACCGCCCGCCATCGTGATAAGACGGAGCACCGTGAAGCCGCCCATCATCGCCATCATTTCGGGGGTGACGTCAAAGCCGGCCGCCTTCTTGGGCTCACCCTTTTTGCCGCCGAGCATTTTACCCATCAGCTTGGCAAACAGGAGCTTGCCGCGGAAGGTGGAAATGACGTCGCTCATCTTATCGTTGAGTGACAGACGACCGTCGGGAGCGGTGATATCGAACCAGTTGAGGATCGCCCCTTCCTCGCGCAGACGGTAGTCCTCGTTGAACTGATCCACCTTGCGGATGACGCTTTCGTCCGTAAGCTCACCCGCGACGGCTTCGAGCTTCGTCTCGCCGCTGTTCGGAACGTCAAAATAGAAGAAGTGATCCGCTGCCGCTTTCTTGCCGAGGCTGACACCGTTGGCAAACAGCTCAACTTCCGGCTGGTTGGAATACACCGTGATGCGGGTGACCTCCTCGACGCGATCGATGTAGCGCTTGCCGCACAGATGCACGAACGGCTCGTCCGACAGCCACGCCTTGTAGGCATAGAACGAATCCTTTTTGTACTTGCGGTCGAAGGTGACCAGACCCTTGTGGTTCTGACCGTTTTCGCCGCCCTCGTTACGCGCATCCGCACCGAAGTCGAACATATTCCACACGTGGGTCGCCCACATATACTTGCGGGAGAAGAACTGCTTGATCAGCTCCTCGTGGTAGTACGCCTGATACTCCTCGGTGTAGTCGCCCTGACGCGGGTCGGAGGTGTGCCAGTTGAGCGCCTCACAGCCGTACTCGGAGCAGCCGATCGGGATGGTCGGGTGCATAGCGTGGAACTTATCGAACCACGGCCCGTTCATAGCGGTATCGCCGCCGTACCAGCCGAAGTAGTGGTTGTACGACACGACGTCCGGGATCTGCAGATACGGATCGTCCATCTTGCACATCGACACCGCCGCGACGGTGGTAAGACGCGTCTTATCCATTTCGTGGCACAGATCGTTCAGGATACGGTGGTTTTCAAGCAGATCGTTATCACTGCCGCCGATGGAGATCTCGTTGGACAGGCCCCACACGACGATGGACGGATGATTATAATTCTGCGTGATGAGCTCCTTCATCTGCGAGACGGTGTTCTCGCGGCCGCCCGGCATATGCTTGGAGATGTAGGGGATCTCCGCCCAGATGACCAGGCCGCGCTCGTCGCACAGATCGTAGAAGACCTGGTCGTGCTGATAGTGCGCGAGACGGATGGTGGTGGCACCGACCTCGCAAATGAGGTCGATATCCTCTTTGTGATGCTCAGGGGTGAGCGCGTTACCGACGCCGAGGCGGTCTTGGTGGCGGGACACACCGCGAAGCGGGTATTCCTCGCCGTTTAGGATAAAGCCGTTGTCCGGATCGATCTTGAAGGTGCGGCAGCCGAAGCGGGTGCAGACGTTGTCGATGACCTCGCCGTTTTCGATAAGCTCCGCCTCACAGCAGTACAGGTACGGATCCTTTCTGCCGTGCCACAGATGCACGTTCTCGATGGTGAGCGTGGCGGAGGTATCGGCGGTCTCGACCTGTGCCAACTCTTTTTCGTCGGCATCGTACACCGTGTAGCGGATGGTCTGACCCATCTTGCTGTTCGTAAGATAGGTGTCCACCTTAACGGTGGCGTCAGCACCCACAACCGTGGGGGTAACGGCAATGCCGGGGCCACCGTGATACTCCAGATCAAAATGGGATTCGCTGACAGCGATAATGTTCACGTCGCGGTACAGGCCGCCGTAGAAGGTAAAGTCCGCCATCTGCGGATAGACGGTCTCGTTGGCGGAGTTGTCCACCGCCACGACCAGCAGGGCATCCTCTTTGACGTGATCGGTGATATCCACACGCCAGGTGGAATAGCCGCCGTCGTGATGTGCAAGTTTCTTGCCGCCGACGTACACGTCAGCGGAGGAGTTCGCGCCGCGAAGCTCCAGATAATACCGATCGGCTTTGGGCAGAGCGGCGACCTCGATCGTTTTCGCATAGTAGCAGGTGCCGCGATGGTAATCGCCGCCGCCGTCCTGACCGTCGATCGCGTTCCAGGAGTGGGGAAGATCGACCCGTTCCCAATCCTGCGGCAGGGCTTCCGGCACGGCGGTCGCCTGCTTGGTAAATGCCCATTTGGCATTAAAATTGACAATGCTTCTCATTGTGATTTCCTCCGTACGTTCCAAATTAACAACAGTATACACTGTCGGATAAAGCAAGTGTTAAACAAACTTTGAATTCTAAAAATGTCCGACCGCTGCACGCAGTCGGACATTTTGAAATCGTATGCTTAGTTTTCGGCTTCGCGGCCGAGCTCCGCATTCATCTGCGCGAGTGTTTTCTTATCCAGATTGTAGACGAACGCCAAGCCGATGAACTGCAAAATCGCGGAGAACAAGAAGGTGGCCGCAACCAGATAACGCATATTAACGGCGACTTCCCACAGCTGATTGCCTTCGTTTTCGCCCACGTAGCCGAGCGCGACCATAATGATAAGGATGAGCGAGGGCCCAATGCCCTGCGCCAGCTTACGGAAGAAGGAGTGCAGGGAGTACACGGTGCCTTCCTCGCGGTTGCCGGTCTTCCACTCGTTGTAGTCGATAGCATCGCCCAT
>CAYZXC010000027.1:0-15251 GCA_964482275.1 uncultured Eubacteriales bacterium | reverse complement strand
TACCTTTTTCATTACACTCTCTCCTATTCAGCACAACGTGCTTAATCGATAAAAATGCCTAAACATAGTCTACACCATTTCCCAAGCATTTGTCAACTGTCTTTTAAAATTTTTCCTCGTATGAAATATAGTTGATTTGCCTTTACAAATTTGATATACTGTTTATGTTCATTTTCTACAGAAAAAGGAGCGTTCGTCGATGCACCGTCTATCGGTTTTCTTCGCGGCTGTATGCCTGCTGTGCTCGCTGCTGTCCGGCTGTTCTGCCGAACGGTCGGATACGGGCGTTGATATCCGCATCAACGAAGTGCAAACCTCCGGCGGTGACGCGGATTGGATCGAGCTGTACAACGCCGGCGTCACTCCGGTGGATCTCGACGGTTGCTTTTTGTCCGACGACGAAGACGCACCCGGCAAGTGGATGTTTCCAAAGGTCACGCTGGAGGCGGGCGGTTATCTCGTTATATACGCGGACAAGGCCGAAAGCACCGCTGAACGCCTCTCCGTTTCGTTTGCGCTGAAAGCATCGGGCGAAACGGTGGTGCTCAGTGATCCGAACGGCAAGACGCTGGACAAGGTCGCCGTTCCCGAAAGCACACCCGGTGTATCCTACGGCCGTGACACCGACGGCCGCTATGCGTGGTACGCCGCGCCCACGCCCGGTGCGTCCAACGAAAGCGGTATGATCTTAGGCGAGCAATCCGTGAACGTCGAAAACGGCGTGCGCATCAACGAATATATGTCGCGCAACCGCTCGGTGCTGTACGACCGCGACGGCGATTACGGCGACTGGGTAGAGATCTACAATTTCTCGGACGCCGCCGTCGACCTGTCCGGCTATTCTCTCACCGATTCCAAGGACGCGCTGACCAAGTGGCAGTTTCCCGCCGATACCGTTATCCCCGCCGACGGGTATCTCATCGTGTTCTGCTCCGGCAAGACGGGCACGGAGGGTGAGCTGCACGCGTCGTTCAAGCTCGGCGACTCGGATTCCTTTCTGGGATTGTATACCGATACCGGCTCGTTTTGTTCGGGTGTGACCTATCACGCCACCGAGCAGGATCAATCGGTAGGCTATACCGAGGACGGCAGTTATGCCGCCTGTCGGTATCCCACGCCCGGCTATGCCAACAGGGAGTAACGCTATGAAAGAACTGACCGAAAAACAAAGGCAGCGTCTGCTGATCGGCGTTTGTGCCGTCGGCATTCCGCTGTTACTGCTCTCCTCACTGCTGTGGGGGAACCCGAAGGACGCGCCCGCCGCGCAGCTGCGTATCAGTGAGGTGATGAATCACAATCGCTCGGTATACGCGGACGACGACGGCGTTTACCACGATTGGGTGGAAATACAAAATATAGGTAACTACGCGGTATCGCTGGACGGCTTTTCCGTCACGGACGATCCCGAACAGACGGACAAGTATGTGTTTGAAAACGTCGTACTGGAGCCGCAGGAATGTGTCACCGTTCACCTGACCGGTGACACTGCGGAATCACGGTTTTTATACGCGCCGTTCGGGCTCGCCTCATCGGGCGATACGGTGTACCTGTGCGACGGTGAGACGGTTCTCGATCAGCTGACCGTCGGTGAGTCGCCCGAAAACGTCTCCTACGGCCGAAAGGACGGTGCGGACGTCTGGTTTGCCGTCCCGACACCCGGAAAACCGAACAGCGGCATCTGTGCCGCGACGGTGGACGAGCTGCAAGCCGCCTGTTACACCGGCGTCATGATCAGCGAGGTGTGTGCCGTTTCAAGCGGTACCGACACCGACTGGGTGGAGCTGCATAACACCACCGCCGCCCCGCTCTCTCTTGCGGGCTATCGGCTGACTGAGGCACCCGAACAGGAGGGCTACGTGTTCGGCGAGGTCGTCATTGAGGCGAGTGGGTATTACACCGTCGCCTGTGACGACGAGCTGCCCGACGGGGTTTCTCCCTGTGCGCCGTTCTCGCTGGATCGGTTCGGGGATACGCTGTATCTGTATACGCCGGACGGCGTACTGTGTGACTCGTTGGAAACCGGCAAGCAGCGGCTGAATACCACCAGCGGCCGCGCCGGTAACGACCGCTCGACGCGCGTCTATTTTGATACGCCTACCAAGGGTGCCGCCAACGGCACCGCCTACAGCGGATACGCCGTCGCCCCCGTCATTCAGCAGGTCGGCGGCTACGTGGAAGCGGGGACCGCCGTCACCATCACCGTTCCCGACGGTTGTCGGGTGTATTACACCTTGAGCGGTTCCACCCCCACCGAAGCGTCCTACGCGTATACGGCAGGGCAGACTGTGACTATCACCAAGACCGCCGTACTGCGCGCGATCGCCTACCGCGACGGCTGTCTGCCGAGCGATATCGCCACGCAGACCTATCTCACCGCCGACAAGCACGATCTGCCGGTGGTCAGCGTATCCGGCGACTACGCCGCCCTGTTCGGTGCAAACGGCACCTTTACCCGATACAACGACGAGGAGCTGCAGGCTTTCGTACACACCGAGTATTTCACCGAGGACGGCGTCAAGGACGTCGCCTTCGACAGTCTGCTGAAGATCTCCGGCGGCATGAGCCGTGAAAATCCGCAGAAGGCGTTTTCTCTGAAATTAAATCAGACCACCGGTGTGTCTTCGGTCACCTATCCGTTCTTTGAGGATACCGCTGTCACCACCTTCTCGGACCTGCTGTTGCGTCCCTCCGGCTCGGATTGGAACAACGCGAAGCTGCGCGACGAGTTCTGTGCCACGGCTTTGAAAAACACCGAGGAGCTCGTTATACAATCCGCCCGTCCCGTAGCACTGTATATCAACGGGGAATACTGGGGACTGTACTATCTGCGTGAGAAGCGAAACGAGGAATTCATTTCCGCGTATACCGGTATTCCCGAAGAATACGTACAGCTCGCGAAAACGCCCGCCGTGTTTGAGCGGAACGCCGATACCGATCCCGATATGGAGGCTCTGATCGAGTACGCCAAGACGCACGATCTGACCGATAGCGAGCATTACGACTACGTTCTCTCACAGATCAACGCCCGATCGCTGATGCGGTATTTTGCGATCCAAACCTATTTCGGAAACGGCGATATGATCAACAACATCGCCTGCTACCGTGATACGCGCGGCGGAAAATGGAACTGGATCATTTTCGATATGGACTGGGCGTGCTCAGGCTACTATATCGACCATGAGTTTATCAAGCAGTTGTATGAGGGAAGCGGGCAGAACACCTACCAGTATTACTATTACCCACTGATGACCGCCCTGCTCAAAAACGAGGACTTTGCCAGTGATTTTGTCAAGCTGTATAAGGACTTGCTGGATAGCACCTTATCCGCTGACCGACTGACACCGATCTTAGACGAGCTTGCCGATGCCATCCGTTCCGAGATCCCGCGCCAGCAAGCGCGCTTCGGTGCTCCCGCGCCGGCGCGGTTTGAGCAGCAGGTGACCTATATACGCAATTATCTGAAAAACCGCGAGGCGAGCATCGTTCGCCAACTCAAAAGCGTGTTCTCCCTTTCCGACGAGGAATGGGACGCCCTGTAATTTGATTCACAAGGAGGATGCCGTATGCTGAAGCTTATCGTCGGCCGTTCCGGTTCGGGCAAAACGACCGAGCTGTACCGCTTGATGCGCGAAACCGCAGAGCACAGCACCGCTCCGCTCATTTTGCTGGTGCCGGAGCAGGCGTCGTTTGACAACGAGCGCCGTCTGCTTTCCGAATTCGGGCCGGTGCTCTCACAGCGCGTGCAGGTACTCAGCTTTACCCGCATGGCGAACGCCGTGTTCCGTCAGATCGGCGGACTCGCGGGAAAACGCATGGATCAGACGCTGTCCATGCTGATGATGAGTCAGGCACTGCACGGCATCGCCGATTTGCTGACGCTGTACCGCCGTCACGTGGACAACCCCGATTATCTGCGCACGCTGCTGGACTTTTTATCCGAATGTAAGCAGTGTGCCATCACCCCGCAATTATTAGAAGATACCGCCCACACACTGCCGGACGGCGTGCTGCGCTCGAAGGCGGAAGAAACGGCACTCATTTTCGGTGCCTATGAAGCGCTCGTCGCGGGTGCCGACCTTATCGATCCGCAGGACGACTTGACGGTGCTCGGACAGCGGTTATCGGAGTGCACCCTGTTTGACGGTGCACACCTCTATCTTGACTCCTTCAAGGGCTTCACCGAACAAGAACTGCTCGTGTTGGATCGGCTGATGCCGCGCGTCGCGTCGATGACGGTGTGTCTGTGCACCGATACCGTCACCCCGCAGAATACGCTCGGACGGTTCTCCTCGGTCGCGCGCACCGCCACCCGCTTGCGCGACTCAGCCTCGCGGCATCACGTGCCGATCGCGGCAGTACGGCATCTCAAGGAAAATCACCGCACCGCCGATCCGGCACTGTGCGCGCTGGAGGCGGGGTGCTTTACCCCCACCGCCAACGCTTATGACGAGCCGACCGATGCGGTGTGTATCACCCCGTGCGCCGACCGTGCGGAGGAATGTCGGTACACGGCGCGGGAAATTCGCCGTCTGCTTCGCGAGCGCGGCGGACACTGCCGCGATTTCACCGTTGTGGTGCGCAACAGCGGCGAGTATACCGATCTGCTCACCGCCGCCTTGCAGCGGGAGGGGCTTCCCTGCACTCCCGATCTGCGCGAGCCGGTGGTCACACAGCCGATCATCACGCTGATCGAATCGGCGCTCGCGGCGGCAGACGGCTGGGACAGTGCTGACGTTCTGCGCATCGTCAAGACCGGTCTTGCCGGTTTTTCCGCCACGTCTGCCGCACAGCTTGAAAATTACGTGTTTTTATGGAATATTCGGGGCAAAAAATGGAAATTGCCGTTCACCCTGCACCCGGACGGACTGCAAGCGGAAACGGATGACCGCTCGACAGAACGGCTCGAACGCTTAAATCAACTGCGCCGCCGTTTGGCGCAGCCGCTCATTCATCTGCAGACACGCCTGGACGGCAATCACACCGGCTGTGAATTTGCCGCAGCGGTGTGGGCCTTCTTGCAGGAGCTGCGCGTACCGCGATTGGTGCGGTTACAGGTTGCGCGGTTAAAGAGCGCCGGGGAGGTGCACGCGGCAGAGCAACAGGCGCGGTTGTGGGATTACACCGTTGCACTGCTGGACAAGTTTGCCGCACTCGCCACCCCCTCTACCGCCAAGCAGTTTGCCGCTCTGTGGCATCTGGCGGTGTCGTCGGACGATCTCGGCAGTATCCCGCCCACGCTGGACGGTGTGAATTTCGGTGCGGCTGACCGTATCCGCTACACCGCCCCCAAAACCGTCTTTATTCTCGGTGCGAACGAAGGGGTCTTCCCCGCCTATCCGCCGACGGGCGGTCTGCTCAGCGATCACGAACGACGCCAACTGACGGCGGCGGGACTGCCAATGGCGGATGACGCCGATCATCAGACCGCGGAGGAACGGTACTATGCGTATATGGCGCTGGCGGCACCGTCCGAGCGGTTGATCGTCACCTACGTGCAGGCCGCGGCGGGCGAAGCGCAGCAGCCGTCCTCTTTAGTGGACACGATCCGTCAGATCCTGCCACGTTCTGCGGTGGGCACCGCCACCGGCTTCGGCGCGTGCGAATCGCAAGCCGATGCGTTTTATCGGTTGTCCACCCTGTGGCACGACGATTCCGCAGAAGCGGCATCACTGCGCACCGTGTGTGAGGAGCTGCCCGCCTACGCCCCCCGTATCCGCTCGCTTCGCGAGGCGGAGCAGGGCTTTGCCCTGCGCGATCCCGCGCTGGCGCGGCGGCTATTCGGTAACGATATGTGGATATCCCCCAGCAAGATGGACACCTACCATCGCTGTCGGTTTTCGTATTTCTGTAAATACGGTCTGCACGCGTACCCGCGCGTGCGCGCAGAACTCAATCCCGCGCAGGTGGGAACGCTGTCACATTATATCATGAGCAAGCTGCTGCCCGTGTACACGGCGCGCGGCTATGCCGATTGCACCAAGGAGTCGGTGCGCGCCGACGTTGACGCCGCGGTACACGCCTATATCCGTGAGATGATGGGCGACGAGGCCGAAGCGGACGGGCGGCTGCGCGGTACGGTATCCCATCTTTCACGCTTCTGCCACGAGCTGATGTGGCGGGTGGTGTGCGAGCTGAAAAACAGCCGTTTTACGCCGGTGGATTACGAGGTGCCGATCGGTTCCGAGGACGGGATCCCGTCGTGGGAATTAAAAACGACAGACGGCGCGACGGTGCGTGTGCACGGTATCGTGGACCGCGTGGATGCGTTCCGCGACGGCGATAAGGCCTACATCCGCATCGTCGATTATAAGAGCGGTGCCAAGACCTTCAACCTCGGCGAGGTGCTGGAGGGCTTGGATATGCAGATGCTGATCTATCTGTTTGCCATCTGCGAAAACGGTACGGCGCGTTACGGCTCGGTCACGCCCGCGGGGGTGCTGTATCTGCCCGCCAAGCTCCCCTTTGTCAGCATCAGCCGCGAGATGTCGGAGCAGGCAATGGACCGCGAACGGTTTAAGGTGATGCGTGCCAACGGTCTGCTCATTGACGACCCCGACGTGTTGCGCGCGATGGAGCCGGATCTTGCCGGCATCTTCATTCCGGTATCGCTTCTCAAATCGGGGGACGTGTCCAAAGCCTCCTCCCTCGCCACGCTGGAGCAGTTCGGGCGTATCCGCCGCCGTATCCAGACAATACTGGTGGATATGGCCGAGCAGCTGCACGCCGGTGCGGTGAACGCCGTGCCGATCGGCGGCACGAAGGATGCCTGCGCTTACTGCGACTATCACGATATCTGTTGCCACGAGCCGACCGATCCGATGCGCGAGCTGACCCCGAAAAAGCTCGCCGAGGCACTCGCGGCTTTGGACGAACCGGAAACGGAGGTGAACGACCGTGGGCTGGACGCCTGAACAGGAGCATTGTATCCGCTCACACGGCGGGGCACTGCTGGTATCGGCGGCCGCCGGTTCCGGCAAGACCACCGTTTTGGTGGAGCGCATCGTGCAGTACATACTCGCCGGTCACGACGTTGATCGGCTGTTGGTCGTCACCTTCACCAACGCCGCCGCCGCGGAAATGCGGCAACGGCTTACCACGGCGCTGACCAGACAAGCCGCGGCACAGCCCGATAACCTGCATCTTCAGCATCAGCTGATCCGTCTGCCGCGGGCGGATATCTGCACCGTGGACAGCTTTTGCATCAATCTGGTGCGGGAGAATTTTCATCAGCTGGGTGTGTCGCCGCAGTTTCGCATCGCCGACGAGCAGCAGCTGCTGCTCTTAAAGCGCGAGGCACTGGATGAAACACTGCAGCAGTTTTACGCCGAGCAGGATCCCGATTTCATCGAGCTTGCGACCGTGATGACCGACGGGAAGACCGATGCCCGTCTGATGAGCACCGTGGACACCCTGTTCAACTTCATTCAATCCTACCCCGATCCCGAACGCTGGCTGCGGGAGACCGCCGCGATGTACGATCGCACCGAGTCGGTAGCCGAAACGGTATGGGGCTCGTATCTTTTGAAAAAGATCCGCAGGGCACTGACACGGTGTCAGCGCCTGTATACCGCGGCGCTTGAGGCCGCTCTCGGCGATCCTGTTCTGGTGCGCGCCTATACCCCTTCACTGACAGCGGAGCTTGAACAAGTCAAGCAGCTGCAGACGTTTGCCGAGCAAGGCAACTGGGATCCGCTGTTTGAGGGGATCGCCGCCTTCTCGTTTGTCAAATTCAAGAGCACCGCCGGCTGTGAGGATACCGATAGCCGAGAGCGTGCCAAGTCGTTGCGCGACAGCGCCAAAGCGCTGATCGGCGATCTGTCGGGGTTGTACTGCGGAAGTGAACGGCAGTGCCGCGAGGATCTCGTACGCTCTGCCCGCCTGATCCGCGCGCTGTACGCGGTGATTCGACGGTTTATGGCGGTGTTTACCGAGAAAAAGCTGGCGGCAAATCTTCTCGATTTCAGCGATACCGAGCATTTGGCGCTGTCGTTGCTCACCGAATACGACGAACAGGACAAGCTCGTACCGACCGCACAGGCGCGTGAGATCGCCGAGCGGTACGACGAGATCATGGTGGACGAGTATCAGGACACCAACGCCGTGCAGGACGCGCTGTTTTCAGCGCTCTCCCGCGATGAACGGAACCTGTTTATGGTGGGCGACGTCAAGCAAAGCATCTATGCGTTCCGCAAGGCGATGCCGGAGCTGTTTCTCGGCCGCCGCGACGCGTATCCGCTGTTTGACGGCGAGCACTATCCCGGCACCATCCTGCTCGGTCACAATTTCCGCAGCCGCCGCGCGGTGACCGAGACCGTCAATTTCGTGTTTCATCAGCTGATGATCCCGGAACTCGGCGGCATTGCCTACAACGAACAGGAAAAACTGCACTACGGTGCCACCTACCCGCCCGTGGAGGACGAATCGGTATACGATACCGAATGTCTGATCCTCGACGGCAAAGATACAAAAGCGTACGGGTATTCCGCCGACGAGGCGGAAGGGCGCGTGATCGCCGAGCGCATTACCAAGCTGACGGCGGATTTTTCGGTAACGGAAAAGGACGGCTCACGCCGCCCCCTGCAATATAAGGATTGCTGTATTTTACTGCGCAGTCATAAAAGCCACGCCCCCGCCTACTGCAAGGCGCTGGAACGCTACGGCATCCCGACCGTCGCGAAGCTCGAAAGCAATTTCTTCGAAACGCCGGAGGTGCGTCTGACGGTATCGCTGCTGCGGTGTATTGACAATCCGCTGTTGGATATTCCGCTCGTCGCGGTGATGCTCTCCCCGCTGTTCGGATTCACGACCGACGATCTGGCGACCATCCGTTTGTGCCGCCCGAAGGCACCGTTGTATACGGCGGTCACCGCCGCCTGTCGGCATACAGATCCCCCGCTTGCCGAGCGTTGTCAACTCTTTTTAAGTACGCTCGACCGCTACCGCCAATTGTCGGCACTGCTGACGGTGGATCGGCTGCTCACCCGCCTGTATGAGGATCTGTCACTCCCCGAACTGTTCAGCGCCCGCTTCGGCGGTGCGGCGCGCGCCGCCAATCCGCGCGTGCTGTACGAGCAGTGCTGTCGGTTTGAGCAGGGTGGGTTCCGCGGTCTGTCCGCGTTCATCCGCCATATTGACCGCCTGCAGGAGCAGGGGATCAGTTTATCCGCCACCACACCCGACACGGAAAACGCCGTGCGCATTATGAGCGTTCACGGCTCAAAGGGGCTGGAATTCCCCGTCGTCTTTTTGGCAGGGCTTGCCACCGGCTTCAGCGGCGAGGATGCCAAGAAGGATCTGCTGCTGCACTCGAAATACGGTGCCGGTATGAACCACCGCGATCCCGTGACCTTCGTGCGCCGCCATACCCTGCCGCGCAACGGCTTACTGCTGATGCAACAGGACGAGTCCCGCGCCGAGGAGCTGCGCATTTTATACGTAGCGATGACGCGCGCCCGTGAAAAGCTCTATCTGGTCACCACCCTCAGCTCGCCCGACGAGACCCTGGGTGCTCTTGCGACCGGTATTGATCCGCAAAGCGAGACTCTGCCGCCGGAAACGCTCAGTGACGCGAGAGCCTTAAGCGACTGGGTGCTGGGTGCGCTGCTCCGCCATCCGTCCTGCGGGGAACTGCGGGAGAGGGCGTGCGTGGGCGAGCCGATCACGGTGGAGGATACCGCTACCGTGCGGGTATCCTTCTGTTTGCCGTCACCCGACAATGAGGGCGGGGACAACGGTGCGACCGCCGATCACACGGCACAGCCGGACGACGCGCTGGTTGGGGCACTGCGTGAGCGTATCGCGTACACCTATCCGCACGAAAGCCTGTCCCACGTTCCGACCAAGCTCGCCGCATCCGAGATCACCGCCGATCCCACCAGACCCGATCTGGTGGCACACGCGCGGCCGGCATTTATGGCGAAGCAGGAGCTCACCCCCGCCGAGCGCGGCACGGCGATGCACGAGTTTATGCAGTTCGCCGATTTTGCAGCGGCAGCTGCCGACACCGAGCGCGAAGCCGAACGGCTCGCGAACGGTGGCTTCCTGTCCGCCGAGAAGGCGGCGTCGCTGGATCACAAGCGCCTGCGGGCGTTCTTTGACAGCGAGCTGTACCGCCGTATGAGCGCATCCGATCGGGTGCTGCGCGAGGTTCCGTTTACGTTCCGCGAGGAGGCGGCGGCCTACGATCCCGCCGTCACCGATCCGAACGAGGCAGTGGTGATACAGGGTATCGCCGACTGCGTGTTCGTGGAGGACGGCGCGCTCGTGATCGTGGATTATAAAACCGATCGCGTCAAGTCGCCCGACGAGCTTGCCGAACGTTACCGCGCACAGCTCAGCGTATACGCCCGCGCGCTGAGTACCGTCTTACAACTACCGGTGCGCGAGTGTCTGCTGTACTCCTTCGCGCTGGGGCGCACCGTCAAAATGTAAGCTTCACCGAAACGGTCTTGTCACAAGCTTTCAGCTGTGATCGGACCGTTTTTTGCGTCACCTCGGTGTACTGCTGTGCCGTTTTGCGGGCAAGGCCGAGCGGATCGCAATCCAGGGTATCGAGCACGCTCAGGGTGTCGTCCATACACCCTTTCACAAAGCGTTCCACGACCGAGAGCGTCGGTTCGGCACCGCCTTGCCGTTCGGTGATTTGTACCCGTCCCGTCACCGCGAAATGATACGAAAAGCGCTGACCGTCTTTCGTGACGGTCAGTTTCGTTTTCACCGCTTCGAGCGTATAGGTCACGCCGCCCTCGGTATACCGCGTGCGGCTCAGCTCGTTCCCCAACAGCATCAAGCCGGTCGTCTGTGCCGCCGTAAGCTCCCCGACAAGCTCGCCGTCGCGGAACAGCGCCGTGCCGTCGGGTGTGGGCGTGCCGTCCGACACGCTGAGGATCGGCAGTACCGCGTCAAACATCCCCGACGAGGCACGCTGTACGTCCAGCAGGTCACGCTGTATACAAACGCCCCATTCGGCACCCTCCTCCAGCATCCCCACCAGATAACGGGCGGGGATCGCGTCGTTGCCCGACGAGATGCCGAGCAGCTCCGCCGGATCGCCGCGACAGACGACCACCGGCACCAGCACCCGTCCCTCTTGATTGCGGATGAGGTAATCCACGCTGTCAGACAGCGGCAACGCCTCGCACTGCGCGATGCTCACCGCCAGAATGCGATTTTGCAGGATATAGGTCTCTCGGCCCGCCTCGCTCAAAAAGGCGAGCAATGCCGCCGAGACCGAGTCACCGGACGCCTCGTATACGGCGGTCGCGGTATCGTCCTGTTCGGACAGGCTCGCGGCGGTTTTGAGCGCCTCCACCGATTGTACCGACAGCGTACAGGCGCCGTTCTTCTGATGGATCCCCAACGCGGTCACCACGATCTCATTGCGCAACGCCGTGTCGGCACTGCAACCGGTAAGCAGGGCCATTGCCATCAGCACGATATACAATCGCTTCATGTGTGTTGCCTCCTATACACCAATAGCGGTAGGCCGATACAAAACAACGCCAGCACGCCCCAGTACACATAGGTCACGATCTGCCACCGGCCGTCCGTATACTGAACGAGTACCGTGAGTACGACGAGCACGACGGCCCCCACACCCGCCGCGGGCAGGCGGGCTTTGTCACCGAACAGGCGGCGCGCACGGTCGAGGTAGACGGTGCCGAACAGCGCCATCCGCACGAAAAACGTACCGAGCCACAGCGCCACCACAAAAACGTCCAACCGTTCGATCGCGCCGGCGCTTGCCGCCGTCACCGCGGTATAAAACGGGTAGGCGGTCAGCCCCGCGAAATCGCCCAGCACACCGGTGGTGACGATACACACGAACAGGGTAAGCAAGGCGTTGAGTCCCACAAACGTGACGAACGATCTGCCGACCTTGCCGTTGACGGCCGGATACAGTGCCCCTACCGCGACGATCTCCGCCGTGCGCGGCAGTTCCTTCAAAGTCTGGGACAGCACGGCGGGCAGTCCGCTGAATATCGCGGGCGGGAAATTCACCGATTCCACCTGCGGGATCAGCAACGCACCGAAGATCAGCAGCAACGCGATACCGGTCACCGCCACCACCGCCGCCGTGCGGCCGAGCGCCTGAATACCGTACAGCGATGCCGCAAACCCCACCGCGATGAGTGTCACGGTCAGCAGTGTCACGGAAAAATCGGCTTTCACGGTTTCGCCCGCAAAATCACGGAATTGGAGCATATCCAGATACAGCACGAACAGGCTGAGAAGCAGATACCCGACCGTGACGATGCGTCCCCCGCGGTCAGCAAGGGAGTCCTGCGAACGCCTCAGAACGAGGAGGGTCGGCAGAACGAGAAGAAGCAGTATAAGCGCGTTGAGTGCCGTCACGGCGATAAGGTCGGGGACGGTCAGCGCGTGCAGGCTGTCCGCCGGCAACAACAGGCAGTTGGAAAGCCTTCCCGCCAGCAGCAACCATAAAAACTGTGTACCGCTGATGCGGCCTTGCGATGTCACCGTGGTGTTTCCTCCTCTCCGTCCTTGATCTGCGAGCCTACCACGTTCTGCACCCGAAAGCCGTTTTTCGACAGCTTTCGCCAATCCGAGCGGATAAACACATCCCGCATAGCTTTGAAACTGAACGGCGTGATGGGAGCGGTAATCGGGATAGTATCGATATCCAGACTGCTAAGACTGCACAGCAGGAGCAACGCGCCCAGCATCACGCCGTACAGGCCGAGCGTGCCGCCGAGGATAATAAACACGAACCGCAGCACCGCAATGCTGCCGTACAGGCTCGGAATCACAAAGGCACTGATGGAGGTCAGTGCCACGATGATGACCATCGGAGCGCCGACCAATCCCGCGCGCACCACCGATTCCCCGATCACGAGTGCCCCGACGATGCTCACCGCGTGTCCGACGGATTTCGGAAACCGCAGTCCCGCCTCGCGCATAATTTCAAACAGGAAATGGATGAGCAGTGCCTCGACCGTCAGCGGAAACGGTGTGGAACGCGCGGAATTGATAAAGGATAGCAGCAGCTCGCCCGGCAGCATTTCCGCGTGGTGCGTGCCGATCGCGACGTACAGTCCCGGCAACAAGAGGCTTATGAGGAACGACGCGTATTTGATAAGACGGATAAAGCTCGCGTACACCGGATGCTGGGTATAATCGTCCATCGACTGAAAATGCTCCGCGAACAGGTACGGCACGACCAGGGCGAAGGGGGTGCCGTCCACGAGCACCCCGATACGCCCCTCCGCGACCTTGCCGCACAGGGTATCGGGGCGTTCGGTTACATCCACACCGGTGAAGAGCGACCGCCTCTCCCCCTCCAAAAACGGTTGCAGATACCCCGATTCCAGCACGATGTCCAGCGGACAGTCGGTCACCCGCCGCCGCACGTCGTCGAGCAGGGCTTGGGATACCCGCCCGCGCATATAGCACAAACACACCGCCGTTTTGCTTTCGCTGCCGACGGTGAGCATCTCAAAGGTGAGCTTCGGCGTTTTCAGACGGCGGCGGATCATCGAGATATTGATACGGATCGCTTCGGTAAACCCCTCGCGCGAGCCGCGCACCCCCACCTCGGTGGCGGGCTCGGATACACTGCGGATCATAAACGCCTGCAGACCGCCGAGCACCGCGCGGTCGACGCCGTCCAGCAGTACCGCCGCAAAGCCGGATACGATCAGCTCCGATAATTGTTCTGCCGTATCTGCCGTCAACAGATCCACAAAGCCGAGAACCGTCTTTTCGATATCGCGCATCACCGCGTCGGCGCTGTCGTAGGTGTGCGGCATCTGCGAGAGTGGCAGCAGTACCGCGTTTGCCATCATATGGCGGTCGATCATCCCCTCAATGCTGATCACCGCCGCCGAAAAGCCCGCTACCGTGATCTCGCGAATGACCAGATCGGCGCTTACGTCAAAGCTTTTTCGCAAATTCCCTAAATTTTCGGACAAAACCGCCGTCAAAGGCGTCTTTGTTTGTTTCATCTCTATCACCAACGAGAGTATTGGGCGGGATGCGGCAGAATATTCCACCGTATCCCGCCCAATACTATCGCCATAGGAGGCGATCGCTATGGCAATCACCGCGATCCGCACCGCGATCATCTATCTGTTTTTGATCGCGGCACTGCGCGTAACGGGGAAACGGCAACTGGGAGAGCTGCAGCCCATTGAGCTGGTGGTGACACTACTCATCTCGGACCTGGCTTCGGTGCCGATGCAGGAAAGCGGCGCGCCGCTGTTATCGGGACTCATTCCGATCGCGGTGCTGGTGTCGTTGGAGCTGATCCTGTCCGCACTGATGATGAAAAGCAACCGCCTGTCCCGCCTCATCAGCGGCAATCCCGTGGTGCTCATCAACGACGGAAAGCTCTCGCAAAAAGCGCTGCGCCAGTTGCGGCTGACGGTGGAGGATCTGCTGGAAACACTGCGCCAACAGGACGTGTTTGACCTGCGGGATATCCGCTACGCGATCGCCGAAACCAACGGCAGTATCAGTCTGTTCAAGCACGCCGATTGCCAGACCGCCACCGTGCGCGACCTAAAGAAAAAGCCGTCGAACTCCGGCGCGGCGGTACCGGTGGTCAACGACGGCAAGCTGGTGGAGTGGGGCATACGGATGACGGGCGTGTCGGAGGAATGGATACGGGATATTTTGAAGAAGCACGGCTGCCCGCTCAGCGAAACGCTTCTGCTTACCGCGGACGATAAGCGCCGTACCTATCTGATACGAAAAGGAGAGAACGGTTCTTGAAGCGTGTCATTTTCGCTGTCCTGCTCCTACTGCTCATCTGCGTGGGCTGTGTCGTGTCCATCTCGCTGCAGCACGCGGTCATCGAGGATTTTATGAAAAAAACAGAGGAAATGGAAACGCTGTTCAAAGCGGGTGATATCGAGGGCGCTGTTGCCGCAGCGGAAGCGTTCACCTCTGATTACAGCGATAAAACGCGGTATTTTTCGCTGTTTTTGCCGCACGATACGCTCACCGAGGTGGAAAAAAGCGTGGTAAGCCTGCCGTCCATCCTCACACACGGCGAGCACAAGGATTTTGTTGCGGAGGTACACCGTTGCCGCCTGCTGTTACAGAAAATGCACGATCTGGAGGTCCCGACGTTGCAGAATGTGTTATAACGATCCCAAAACGGACCGTCCTGGAGGCCGGTCCCTACAAAAAAAGCACCGCAGATACCAATCTGCGGTGCTTTGCATTTTAAAAGGTGAGTGAGCCTGTAAGCCGAGTTCTGTCTTGGACAATCATCTATCTCGACTGCG
>CAYZXC010000026.1:0-15350 GCA_964482275.1 uncultured Eubacteriales bacterium | reverse complement strand
ATAAATCCCCGCCCTACTGAGAGGGTTTGTAGGGAACGGGTTTACCCGTTTCGTTAAACTATCTTTTTCTTTTCTTTTGTGGAAAACAAAGAAAAAACTTGTTATAGTATATTTACAAAACGATAAGACCAACGCCGAAAAAAACGTACTTAATAGGTGAAAGCGCTTTTAGATCAAACAGGGGTGGTGAACAGCATGGATGATCTGAGAATCATTGAACTCTACTTTGAAAGAGACGAACAGGCAATCAAGGAGACAGGCACAAAGTACGGAAAGCTCTGCCATAGCATTGCCTACAACATTCTGAATAATCACGAAGATTCGGAGGAATGTGTAAACGATACTTACGTTGGCGTGTGGAACGCTATTCCGCCTACAAGACCGAACAACTTTATGTCCTTCATTTGCAAGATCGCAAGAAATCTGTCTTTGAAACGGTTTGAGTTTATGAAGCGTGAGAAACGCTCAGCAGATGTGCTTCTTTCATTGGAAGAGCTGGAAGCAGTATTGCCGGATGATCGGTATGCTCCCGACGTGAGCGATGAGGAAGTTGGTAAGCTGATCAGTAGGTTTCTCCGCACGCAGAAAGAAGATGTTAGAAACGTCTTTATTCGCAAATATTATTTCTTCGATTCCATCGGAGAGATTGCAGAGCGCTACAGCTTTACCGAGAGCAAGGTGAAGAACATGTTGTTCCACACCCGAAACAAGCTGAAGGATCACCTGATTAAGGAGGGCGTTGAAATATGAAAACACCGAGAACGGCAAACGCTGTTGGGCATATGGATGATGATCTCATTACTGCAGCTGCCGAGAGCAGGAAGAAAAAGAAGAATTCGTGGGTCGGGTGGGGTTCACTCGCAGCGTGCTTTGCGCTTGTTGTTGTCGCTGCTGTTATTGCCCTTCCTTTGCTGGAAGGCACAGATCCCGGTGGTGAGCTTGGCGATTCTGTCAGACCGTATAAAGATGTGACGATTTTGTCGGGATCGGCGTATTATGCTTGGCGCTGGGAGTATAAGACGGTTGAGGAAAAATACACGGTGTTAGACATTGACGGAAAAGAATTTTCCGGACGGCAGAGAGAGATCGGAGCGGCTCTTATCGGTGAAAAACTGGGGAATTACAAAGTGAAAGGCTACGATACGTATTCGGAAGAGTTTTTCTATGAAAATTTTGACGTTTATGAAATAACCGGAATTTCCTCAGATGCGGTTGTTGCTGTTCTTATGGAAGGTAAATATTATGTGTTCTTTTCGGACGAAAAGGAGCCGCCGGCAACCCTCGGAGAGGTGTTGGATCTGTATAGTCTCCCGAATACGGTGGAGCTGAAACGCTTTTCACTTAAAGAGCAAGGTGAAGAAGATCAATACTTCAACCTGAATAACGATGATTATATCTGGCAACAGCTTTCCGGCTGCAGAAACGCTCAATATGTTGACGATGACAAATGGAGAGAGAGCGAAAGAGACTATATCAGCTTCACCGTCACCTCCGAAGCGCTTGGTGTGTACAAGAGAGTGATGTATATTACCGAGGACGGTTATCTTTGGACGAATGTGTTTGATGTTGCATACCTTTATGATATTGGCAAGGATGCCACGGCAAAAATCATTAACTATGTATTGGGGAATGCGACACCCGGTGAATTCCTGCCGTATATGTACAGTCTTGCCGGAACCATTACGGAAATCGGCGACGGATATATTTTGTTGGATGATTCCGTGATGTGCGTAGATCCCGAAGACGGTATCGTGTATAAGATCATAACCACAGACCATAAGCTCAGTCGAATTTTCGATGCCGAGTGGCTGGAGGTCGGCGATACCGTTCAAGTGCAGTATGTCGATTTTGTTGATCTGAAGCCTAACGCGGTCGTTGACTCTGCTGTCACTGTTTCCAAAGTAATGATCGTGGACGAAAGTGCACTGACTCAAGACACTGCGGGACAGGACATCACGACCGTTGGAAGCTCTGCCAAAACAACGACCACGGTGCTTTAGGCATTGATGGGTTGACATTGAAAAGGTGTCGCGCTTGGCGCGACGGATTGAAAAACGGCCTCGATGAAATCGTCGAGGCCGTTTGCTTATTCCTTCGTTAGAACTTTTTTGTTCCAAGACCACTTGTGACAATGCGGGCATTTCATATAGCGCGTGCGGTTGACGTGCATAGCCCAAAAGACACTTTTGAGCGTGGGCACATACCGATGATGACATTTTGCACACGCATAGTATCCGGCGGTCTGTTCAATTCTTATGGCAAATCCCAAACCGATCATCGCGATGATGAGCCCGATGACGATGAGGCAAATCCTCATCCAGTCTGCCATTTGGAAAAACGATGCGGCAAACGTAAAGGCCAACAGGATAACCACCGAAAGCACACTGATCACGATTTCCAAGGACAGCAACTGTTTATCGGCTTCTTCCTTTTGCTTTGCCAGCTCTAACAGTAACTTTTCCGAGGTTACTTTGTAATGATCCATTGTAATGACCTCCCCACATAATAAGTCGTTGACACTGATGCCCAGTTCTCGACACAGATCAAGCATAAGGGAAGCGTCCGGCATTGATTTTCCGGTTTCCCATTTTGACACAGCGCGATCTGTGATGTTCAAATGCTCAGCCAACTGCAGTTGTGTAAGTCCTTTTTGCTTGCGGCATAGGGCAATAAATTTGCCGATTTTTACCGGATCCATAGTGATTCCTCCTTCCTGCATTTTCAGTATATCCGATCTGCACACAAACGTCTACATACCGATGGTTGAGTGGGGATATCAACCATCAGTAGTATACCATAAGAGAGTCGAACTCACGATGGTTTTCGCCGCGTTTTTTTGCCCGTATTGCCGCAAATTTTTTAACCATACTATAGCAAAAAGCCGGTAAAAGCACAATACTTTCCCGGCTTTTTTATCAGTTTAACTTTTGATTAAGCGCCCTACTTGTTTGCTTGACGATTCCGTACACAATTGCCCAGATCACAAAATATGTGACAATAAAAACGCCGGAGAAGATGAGGAGGATCATTGGCTCAAAGGGAATCCAGGTGTTAAGCACATAGCACAGGCTGTAGGCCAAATACAGTGTAAAGAAATGGCAGAACAGGGACTTTGTCAGCGGCCATTCTTCTATCTGATTAAACACGCTGGCACCTGCTTGTACAAAAGCTAACAAATAGGTGGACACGATCGCCAGACAGACCTCGGCACCGGTCAGCGAAAAATCGGTCAGTGCACCTTGCAAAACGGCATATACGATTCCGACAACGACAGGGCCGAAGCCCCCAAACAGTAACCCTCGGTGTAAAAAAATCTTCATATACGAATGTTTCATTTATAAACCCAGCCTTTCTTTCACGGCTTTCAGTTGCCTGCGTGAGATATAATCGGTATATCCGTTCTTGAAAGTGACGTTCAGCGAACCGGATACGGCAGCGTTAAACCGTTCGATTTTTTTAAAATTGGCAATACACGATTGATTGATTTTTACAAAGTAATGTGGCAGCTGTTCTTGCAGCTCGTACAGTCGGCATTTCATCTGGAGCTTCTGACTTTCATACAAAGCGTACACCTTGTTATCCTCCACGACAAAGCAGTACACAGCGGTTAGATCAAGCCGAACGGCCTCCTTTTCTCGATAACCGACAAATTCGAGCGCGTTGCTTTCGCAAAGCTCTTTGATGGCGTTGGTGAACGCCGATTTCTGATGTGAGTAAACGAACACCTCCTCTGCATGTGTTTGATCGATCAAGATGGTGCATTTCATGGGGATCCCTCCTTGCGATACTACCGTATCGTGTTTCGTCCTATTTAGCAACCGTTTTAGGCTATTCGGTCAATTTAAGTAGCTATGCGGCAAAAACGCCCTGCTCTTATGTGAGCAGGGCGTTTTGTGCTTATGAACGACAGTTTTTCAAAATTTCCAGTACCAGTTGATAGGTGCGGGCGGAAGAGGAAATGCTCAAGCGCTCGTTGACGGTGTGAATATCCTTCATATTTGGCCCTAGGGACACACAATCCAAGCCGGGGAGTTTGTCGGAAAATAAGCCGCATTCCAGACCGGCGTGGATGGCGACTACCTGTGGGTCGATATCAAACAGTGTACGATACGAGTGTGTGACAATGTCGCGCAGCGGCGAGTCTTTGCGGTATGCCCAACCGGGATACTCACTGCTGCAGACGACGCTTCCGCCGATCCCCTCAAACAGGCAGATCAGGCGATCGCGCAACATATATTTTTGGGATTCCACCGAGCTTCGCACCGAGAAGGTCGTGCGCAGCTCGCTCTCTGTTAAGCGGAGAACGCCGAGATTCAGTGAGGTCTGCACTAAGTCGGGAATATCCGGACTCATGACCTGAACGCCGCACGGTGCGTTTACAAGAATAAACACGATGCGATCGGTGCTTTCTGTATCCGTGGCAGGAAATTGCGCGGTTTCCTGCGCTTGCCATGTCAGCGTTACCGCGGGATCGGTAGAAGTATATTCGTTTTTCAACATGGCGTCGTATTGCTGTACGACTTTCTCAAACGCCGTGACGGTATCGGCAGGAATCAACAACTCAGCACGTGCTTCTAAGGGAATGGCGTTGTCCACTACACCGCCGTCAAGCGAAAGGATGCCGAAATCTCCTTGAACTTTCAGCGCGTACAACACGCGGCCTAAAAGCTGAATGGCATTACCGCGTCCTTTGTGGATCTCTACGCCGGAATGACCGCCGAGCAGACCGGTAACGGTTACTGAACAGCGAACACCGGTGCGGCAAAGCCGTGATATCGGTAATACTCCTTCGGCACGCAAACCGCCGGCACAGCTAACGGTTAAAATTCCTTCTTCCTCTGAATCAAGATTCAGCATACGACGTCCCCGTAAGGGGGTGGGATCCAGTGCGAAGGCTCCGTCCATCCCGGTTTCTTCATCCGTGGTTAACACGATTTCCAGTGGTGGATGTGACAACGTGTCATCATCCAGAATTGCCAATGCCATCGCGACGGCGATACCGTTGTCGCCGCCGAGTGACGTGTTTACGGCGTGGATCCAATCGTCCTCTGCCACGATCCGTAGCCCGTCTGTAGTCATATTGATTGGATTGTCCGGCGTTTTGGCACACACCATGTCCAGATGACCCTGCAAAATGACGGTTGGTGCATTCTCATAGCCGACGGAAGCGTCTTTAAAGATCACCACGTTATTTGCTTGGTCGCGAAGAAAGCGCAGATTTCGCTTTTTCGCGAAATCAACGCAGAAATCCGCGATCCTGTCGGTGTTGCCCGATCCGTGCGGAATAGAGCAGATCTGCTCAAAAAACGCGAAGACTCTACGCGGTTCACAGTGATTCAACTGATTCATATACACACATTCCTTGCTTTAGAAAATATAATAGGCGTCTTGAACGGCAAAGGAGTGAGAGAGCCATCCGATCTTTTCGTCGGTATAATAGGCAACGGAGGTGTCACTGCCGGCTACCGTACGGACTGCCGAGATCATCGTTGCCCGATCGCAACGTTCGGTGATGATTCCTTCGCACCATTTTATACTGTATTCCACACCTGCTTGGACCACGATCATGTTCTGCGATGTCGACCAGGATGCCATTCGCCCGCTGTTGTCGTAGGAGGCAACAGCACTCTCGATCTGGTTCAGCAGATGTGATGCGTCGGCCTCGTGATCCTCCAGGTCGATATCAAACGCTTCCGGATAGCCGTGATAGGGGGATGGGTCATATAGCTGAGGCAGGATCGCGCCGCACGCTGCCACTTGTTGGACAAGCGGGACGGACATTGCCTCATTTGTCGCATAGAACGCCGTGTTTTGGCCGTATTTCTCTACATAAAGCGGTACGTTTTCATTGACCCACGACTGTGTGCCGGTCACGCCGTCTGCACCGGAAGGATCCGGGGCGATCGCCTCAATGAATGAGAGCTCCAGCGATGCGCAGGTTTCCTTAAGCTTTTCTCCGTGCGCGTTGATGGCGGAATTGGCGAGATCGTTTTGGCAGGAAATATAGACAAAAGCCTCAGCACCCATGGCCACAGCTTGCTCAATAATAGCTGTGCCGGTGACCGTTTTGTTCTCAAGCAAACACAGGTCGGAAAGTGGTGCGATCTCGGCCGCGTTTTCCGTATTCATACCGGTAATGATGAGAATATCACTGCGCGTTTCGCGCAGCTTTTTAATACCGGCGGCAGTGCCGTCTACCGTTTCGGAAAAGATTATCACCCGAATATCAGGATCGTCGGCGAGCTCGGAGATCATCGCAACGGTTTGTTCGGGTTGCGTGTCGTAGTTGTGGGGGTAGGTGACGGTTACAAGCGTGTCACCGTATTCTCCTTTGAGTTGTTGCGCGGTTTCAAAGGTTTCCTTGCCCTCGGAGAGCGGCCGTGTGACGACGGCTATCTTATATTCGGTTTCGTTTACGCCGTTGTGTTTGTTAAAGCTGCAGGCGCTTGTGCAGATGAGCAAAAACGCTGCCAAAGTCACACATACCGCTTTCTTCATACTTGGCTGCACCTCGTGAATTTTATAGATCGCCCTTATTATACCAAACAACCCGATGTGAGTAAAGAGGATTTTTTATGGTAAAAACGATATATGCGGGTTAGACGATATCTTTTATACGATATATAGATTTTTTCTTGACAGAGGGGTTCTGTAGAGGTATAATTTATAGATGGGTGGACAGGTAAAAACGATGGTCGGTGCCGTCGTGTTTTCCGAAGCACCCCGGTTGTTTGATATACTCTTTCCGTTTTCGGAAAGTTCCTTTTGATGACAACAGCATACCCGCATTTTTGTACGAATTTGAAGTTTGACAAATGAACAAACAGGAGGTGTTCACAACAAGTGATTGAGTACATTTTGGTAGGTCTGGGCGCCTTGGCTGTCGGCGGCGGTGTCGCCGGTACAGTAGCTTTCAAAGCCGGCGTTTCGCATAGACGCAAAACCGCAGAGGCCGCGATCGGCTCGGCGGAAGCAGAGGCAGAGCGGATCTTAAAAGAGGCAAAATCAGCGGCTGAATCAAAGAAAAAGGAAACCTTGTTGGAGGCGAAGGATGAAATTCATCGCCTGCGCAATGAGTCTGAGCGTGAACTGAAGGAGCGCCGTAATGAGGTCGTTCGTCAGGAACGCCGTATTCAGCAAAAGGAAGAATCCCTTGATCACAAGATCGAGAACTACGAGGCTAAGGAAGAGGCTATTGCCAAAAAGCAACGCGAGATCGATTCTCGTTTGCAGGATGTTGAGAACCTTAAAAAGGGCCAGTTCGAAATGCTGGAACGCATTTCCGGCTTCACCGTCGAGCAGGCCAAGGACTATTTGCTGAAAAGCCTTTCCGAGGAATTGACGCACGAAAAGGCGCTGAAGATCAATGAGTTTGAGGCTCAGTACAAAGAAGAAGCGGATCTACGGGCACGTAAACTGATTTCTCACGCGATCCAACGTGTGGCCGCCGATCAGGTGTCTGAGACCACAGTATCGGTCGTTCCGCTGCCGAATGACGAAATGAAGGGCCGTATCATCGGCCGTGAAGGTCGGAATATCCGTACCATCGAAACATTGACCGGCGTCGATCTTATCATTGACGATACGCCGGAAGCCATTACCTTGTCCGGCTTTGATCCGGTTCGCCGTGAGATCGCGCGTATCGCGCTTGAGCGGTTGATCTCGGATGGCCGTATCCATCCCGCCCGCATTGAAGAAATGATCGAGAAAGCCCGCCGTGAGGTGGAGGCGACGATTAAAGCAGAGGGCGAACGCGCGGTTCTGGAAACCGGCTTGCACGGTATCCACCCGGAGATCATGAAGCTGCTCGGCCGTCTGCGTTACCGTACCAGCTACGGTCAGAATGTCTTAAACCATTCTATGGAAGTGGCGTTCCTGTCCGGTATCATGGCCAGCGAGCTCGGCATTGATCCTGAGGTTGCTCGCCGCGCCGGCTTATTGCATGATATCGGTAAATCGGTCGACCATGAGATCGAGGGTTCTCATATTGAGATCGGTGTGGATATCGCGCGCAAGTATAAAGAAAGCGAAGCGGTCGTACACGCCATTCAGGCGCATCACGGCGATGTGGAGGCGACGACGGTCGTGGCTTGCCTTGTGCAAGCTGCGGATGCGATCTCGGCGGCTCGGCCGGGTGCTCGCCGCGAAAATTTGGAGAACTATATCAAGCGCTTGGAGAAGTTGGAGGAAGTGGCCAACGAATTCGACGGTGTTGAGCGTTCGTTCGCGATCCAGGCGGGGCGTGAGATCCGAATCATCGTTCGTCCTGACATTGTCAGCGACGATAAGATGACGTTGCTTGCACGCGACATTGCGAAAAAGATCGAGGATTCACTCGATTATCCCGGACAGATCAAGGTCCATCTTATCCGCGAGAACCGTGCGGTCGATTACGCGAAATAACAATAAACGGTGTCCTTTACGGGGCACCGTTTGTGCTATAGAAGGAAGATATGCATGAACATTTTATGTGTCGGTGATGTTGTGGGATCTGCCGGTTGCGGATATTTGGAAAAGGTCTTACCGGCGGTCAAAAGAAGTTATGCGGTGGATGTGTGCATCGTTAACGGCGAAAATTCTGCGGACGGCAACGGTATCACCCGCGTATCTGCCGAAAGATTGTTCGCGTGCGGAGCAGATGCGATCACGACCGGCAACCATGTCTTTCGCCGTCCGGAAGCTTATAACTTATTGGATGAAAAAAACGGCGTATTGCGTCCCGCTAATTATCCGGCGTCGGCGCCCGGAAGCGGTGTGTTTATCGTGGACAAGGGTCGTTATCGTATAGCGGTTATTAACCTGTTGGGACTGGTATATATGGACCCACTGGCTTGCCCGTTTGAAACGCTGGACGGGTTGCTTGCCGATCCCGAACTGCCGGCATGTCGTATTGTTGATTTTCATGCCGAGGCGACAGCTGAAAAGAAAGCACTTGGTTTTTACGCAGACGGACGCGTCACCGCAGTATTGGGCACGCATACTCATGTGCAAACTGCAGATGAGCAGATCTTCGAAGGCGGCACCGGTTTTGTTTCCGATATCGGTATGACCGGCCCGGTTCAATCGGTTCTCGGCATTCGGCCGGAACTCGCTATTTCAAAAATGCGTGATAAGCTGCCGGTTCGCTTTGCGGTGGCCGATGGGGCGTGCGCCATGAATGCCGTGTTGCTGACGGTGGAGCCTAAGACCGGAAAAACAACGCAGATCACGCGCCTGGATATTCGCTGATTACTTGCACGATCGCGTGTAAAATGGTATACTATGTATGTTCGACCCGCCTCGCGGCAACACTAACTGCCGGAGGCGAGAAATATGAGCGAAGAACAAAACCAACTCTCAGCATCTGTGCGGCAGGCATCTGACCTGCAACAGGCGCTCAAGGATGTTGTAGAAAACGGTTCTGTTACCACGAACAACGGTCAATTTGTCATTCACTGTTTAACGATCATTGGGCAGATCGAGGGGCATTATGCGTTGCCCGGCGACAATAAAACGACAAAATACGAGCATGTTTTGCCGCAACTGGTCGCAATTGAGGAAAGCCAGGATATCCAAGGGTTGCTCATTTTGCTGAACACGGTGGGCGGCGATATCGAGGCCGGATTAGCCTTGGCTGAGCTGATCGCCGGTATGACTAAGCCGACGGTATCGTTGGTTCTCGGCGGCGGCCATTCCATCGGTGTTCCGTTAGCGGTTTCGGCGCGGCGCTCGTTTATTGCCCCGTCTGCCACCATGACGATCCATCCGGTGCGCGTCAACGGCTTGGTCCTCGGTGTCCCGCAGGCATTTGCGCATTTTCAGCGAATGCAGGAGCGTATCATTCGATTTGTGACCGATCATTCACACATTGAGCATGATCGTTTCACAAAGCTGTGTATGAACACCGATGAAATGACAACGGATATGGGAACGGTTCTGGACGGCAGGGAAGCGGTGTCGGCGGGTTTGATCGACGAGATCGGTTCGCTGTCCGATGCGCTCCACGCTTTACACCATATGATAGAAAACAGCCACTGACGGCTGTTACATAAATCCAAAGAGGAGGGTCCTTTGTGGCTCAAAAACGCAAGTCTTCTAAAAGATCATCCGCCACAAAACAAAAGAAACGCACCGCTTCGCAGAGCAAGCAGCAGGCGTCTGAAAGTGCTCGCAACCAAACAGCGGCGGTACTGCTGTTTGCCGGTGCGATCTTATTGCTGTGTATCACCTTGATTCGCGGTGCCAGTCTGTGGGGATGGTTACATAATTTGACACTTGGCCTGTTCGGCGTTTGTGCTTACCTGTTGCCTTTCTTGATTGGCTATGTTGCCGTTATGTGTGCTTTAGAGCGTAACTACGGCAGCGTGAGAGGAAAAGTATGGCAAGCGGTCGTTTTGATCGTCGTACTCGGCAGTACTATCCAATTATTCCGAATGGATATCTCCAATATCAGTTATATGGATACCATTTTGGACGCATGGGAAGCGGGAAAGGAAAACCGCGGCGGCGGCGTGATGGGTGCCGTGATTGGATATGCCATGGAATACTTGTTTACCGATGTCGGCTCTAAAATTATCATGATTTTGGGGACATGCGTCTTTTTGATGTTGGTAACGGGTACACCAATCTTCACACTGTTACGCGCGTTGTGGCAACCGGTCAAATCCACGAAAGAAACCTTGGAAAGTGCCATGGAAGCTGCCATGGAAAACAGCGAACAACAACATAAAGAAGCAAGTATTGATGTGGAATTGGGCGGCGGTTATCCCGACGAGGAGACAAAGGATCCGGTAATTCTTGCGGAGCCAGAGCCGGTGAAACCCGATAAGGGCGCAGCTTTAAAAAAGATTTCCGAAGAACTGTATGAGGAGGCACCTGTAAAAGAAGAAGTGTTGCCTACCGAAACCGAGGAGATTTCACAGTTAGAGAAGCCTGTTGAGAAAAAACAAGACGAAGAAGATACATATTGTTATCCACCGTTATCATTGCTTAACGAATCCAAATCCATAGACGAATCGGCTGCAGCAAGAGAACAAACAGCAACGGCGGAATTGCTCATTCAAACGCTAAATGAGTTTGGTGTCAGCGCCAAGGTGGTGGATATATCCTGTGGCCCGACGGTCACGCGCTATGAATTACAGCCAAGTGCCGGTGTTAAGATCAGTCGTATCACCGGACTTGCCGACGATATTGCCTTGCGCCTTGCAACGACCGGCGTGCGTATTGAAGCACCGATCCCCAATAAGGCGGCGATCGGTATCGAAGTGCCGAACAAGGTCAGCGGCTCGGTTTGTTTGCGTGATCTTATCGGTTCAAAAGACTTCCAGAATGCCGGCAGCAAGCTGACGGTCGCTCTCGGTAAGGATATCGGTGGACAGATCGTGTTGACTGATCTTGCCAAAATGCCGCACCTGCTCATTGCCGGTACTACCGGTTCCGGTAAGTCTGTGTGTACTAACTCCATGATTCAGAGCGTGTTGTTCCGTGCTCGCCCTGAGGAGGTTCGCCTATTGCTGATCGACCCGAAGCAGGTCGAGTTCGGCGTGTACAACGGCATCCCGCATTTGTTGGTTCCGGTAGTTACCGATCCTCGTAAGGCATCCGGTGCGTTGGGCTGGGCTGTTAATGAAATGCTTCGCCGCTACAAACTGTTTGCCGAAAACAGTGTGCGCGATTTGACGACCTATAACGAGGTGGCAAAGAACAGCGATACGCTTGAAGTGCTTCCGCAGATCTTAATTATTATTGACGAGCTCGCCGACCTGATGATGGTCGCTGCCAATGAGGTTGAAAGCAATATTTGCCGTTTGGCGCAAATGGCGCGTGCGGCAGGTATGCATCTAGTTATTGCAACACAGCGGCCTTCCGTCGACGTCATCACCGGCTTGATCAAGGCCAATATTCCGTCGCGCCTTGCGTTGACGGTTGCGTCGGCTGTTGACTCGCGTACCATTTTGGATACGGGCGGTGCGGAAAAGCTTCTCGGTAAAGGTGATATGCTGTTTATGCCGGTCGGCTTTGCTAAGCCAATGCGCGTGCAAGGCTGTTTCGTGGGTAACCGAGAGGTGGAATCGGTTGTGGATTTCCTGAAATCCACCGAGGCACAGCAGTATGACGAAGCGGTTATTGAAGAGATCAACCGTCAGGCAGAAGCTGCTGAAAAATCCTCCAAATCCTCCGGTGATAGTGATGACGGCGTTGCCGGCGGCGGTGACGAAATGCTACCGCAGGCAATTGAGGTCGTTGTGGAAGCCGGTATGGCTTCCACCTCCTTGCTGCAGCGCCGTTTGCGATTGGGGTATGCGCGTGCCGGTCGTATCATCGATGAGATGGAACAGCGCGGCATCGTGGGCCCGCATGAGGGAAGTAAACCCCGTCAGGTGCTAATTACCCGTCAGCAGTGGCTGGAGATGAATATGAACCGCGCAGATGACGATGTAACCGAGGAGTAAGCGTATGGCAAGACGAAAGCGCAGCAGCTCCGCTACGCGTTATCGCAACCGTGTGGCGCTGATAAGTGTTGTATTAGCCGTTGTAGTCCTATGCTTGCTGATTACGGCCAACGGTTCGTTGCAATTGCCGTTTTTGCCTACTTGGGACAGCTTGTACAACGCGGTGGGACTTCATAGCGCTCCGCCGACCGAGGGACAGCTGAAAGTCACGGTGTTGGATGTCGGCAATGCCGATTGCATATTGTTGCAATGCGAAGGACAAGCGGCACTGATCGACGCCGGCGAAAACAACGACGATGACGCGGTATTAACAGCTTTGCGAGGTGCCGGCGTCACCAAACTGGATTATGTGATCGCCACTCATGCGGATGCCGATCACATCGGGGGTATGGATACGGTGATCCGCAACATGCCGATCGGTACCTTTCTAATGTCCTTTATGCCCGAAGATCACACACCGACCACGCGTACCTATGAGCGTATGCTCGAAGCAATGGTGGATTGTGATGTGACACCGATCGAAGCGGAGCACGGAGCGGTTTATACACTCGGTGAAGCAACCATCACGATCCTAAGCGGACTCAGTGACTATACGGATACCAATGATCAATCGGTGGTTTGTCTGGTGTCGCACGGTGAGATGGATTTTCTGTTCATGGGTGATGCCGGTAAAGAAGTTGAGTGCGAGATCTTAGAGGCGGTTCCGACTCTGGATGTCGAGGTGCTCAAGGTTGGACACCACGGTAGCCGCACCTCAAGCGACGGCGGTTTCATCCGCAGTATTTCTCCCGATATCGCGGTCATTACCTGTGGCTATAACAATTCCTATAAACATCCGCATACCGAAACGCTGCAAACACTGGAACGCAACGATATTGAAGTGTATCGAAGCGATCTGAACGGTGAGATCGTAATAACCAGCGATGGCAAGACCGTCACGGTTGTCCCGGAAAAGGAATGAGGGTGGCAAATTTGCACTATGCAATTGATCGTTTTGAAGACGAGCAAGCGGTGCTGCAGGACGATTCCGGCACATCTCTTGTTGTCGATAAAGCCTTGTTGCCGTCTGATGCGGCGCAGGGTGATGTTCTGAAGCTCTGCGATGGACACTACCAACATGACCGTGCGGAAACCACGGCGCGACGTGATAGGATCCATCGTCTTGAGCAATTGCTGAGAAAAGGAAAGGATGCGTAAGTATGAAAAAGTTTTGGACAGTTTTAGCGGGCGCTGCGGCCGTCACAGCGGCAGCGGTGTATTTTACCAAGAAGAAAAAGCAGAACACGGTGCTCGTTTCGCAGGAGTTTGATGAGGAACCTGCTGCGGAAGAAGAGAAGCAGCCGACCGCTGAAGAAGAATGAGAAACGAGGCATTTTCCCGTACGGAGCAGCTGCTCGGTTCAGAGGCTGTGAGCCGCTTATCGACAGCACGAGTCGCCGTGTTCGGCATCGGCGGCGTGGGTGGTCACGTCGTGGAGGCGTTGGCGCGCAGCGGCGTCGGTGCCCTGGATCTGTTCGATAACGATACGGTGAGCGAAAGTAATCTGAATCGTCAGATCATAGCACTTCACAGCACGCTTGGACAGTATAAGGTGGATGTGATGAAAGCACGTATTGCAGATATTGCCCCTGCGATTCGTGTGGAAACCCACCGCCTCTTTTATATGCCGGAAAACGCCGACGATTATCCGTTCGAGAAGTATGACTATGTCGTAGATGCCGTCGATACCGTCACGGCGAAGCTAACGATCATTGAGCGGGCACAGGTTGCCGGCGTGCCGGTCATCAGCTGTATGGGGACGGGCAATAAGCTGGATCCTGCGCAACTGAAAATAGCGGATATTTCAAAAACGTCGGTTTGTCCGCTTGCCCGCGTTATGCGTCGGGAATTGCGTGCGCGAGGGATTTCCCATGTGAAAGTTGTGTATTCCACAGAACAACCTATTAAGCCGGATACAGCACAGCGTACACCAGCAAGTGTCGCGTTTGTACCGGGCTCAGCCGGTCTTATGATCGCGGGTGAGGTGGTTCGTACTTTAATTGAAATAAAGAAGAGCTGAAAGCCTTCGGAGCACTCCGAAGGCTTTCAGCTCTTTTGGTTTAACAGCCGCAGTGGTCGTCGCCCTTCGGCGGGAAGAACTCATCGACCGGGAAGCACATTTTTTTGAACATATCACAGGGGTTTTCCGTATTCGGGCAGCATTCCTTGGTTGGCATGCAGAAATCGTAAATGGGCATCAGCATCTGCACATTGCGGATGAGCTGAACGATCGTAAAGATTCCCAGTGTGACTAATACGACCTTTTCGGTATCGTTGTCCACAAAGCAACCGCCGAAACGCTCACACACGCCTACCGGGATGCTGGAGGCGCAGCAATCGCACTGGCAACCGCAGTTGCATTTTTCTACCAATCGTGCAGACAGAACGACCGGCTCCGCTACCTGCACGGTACAGCGCGGCATATTGCGAGTCGGCATTTCCTGACGGTCACGATGATCGGGGCAAAATTCACTGGTAAATACCTTTACGTTGCCCTCGCTGCCGAAGAGAATGACCTTTTTCTGGAATACGGAAACGCCGTCGATCAGACAGCAACCGGAACCGTGGCCGGCGTACACCTCCACCGTGACCTTAAAGAAGAAGGTCAGATCGCAGGAATAATAGCCGCGATTAAAGGGGAGAGCCTCCACATCAATGTATGTGGAAATGACTTCGGCTTTCTTTGCCCGGATACTGACGGCATGATCGATCACCATTTGATCGCGCTCGGTAAAGAATACTCGCAGGTCTTCCAAGCAATCTTTATCAGAGCAGGAATCGTAGACTCGTCCGGCATCCACACAGACGGCTTCTTTACATCCGACGTTTTGCATGTACTTGTTGTTATCAGCCATTAAAAATCCTCCTATGTCTATGATG
>CAYZXC010000025.1:0-15726 GCA_964482275.1 uncultured Eubacteriales bacterium | reverse complement strand
GCCTGCTGTTCGGCTTCCTTTTTACTGCGGCCGTGGCCCGTGCCGATCACATTGGAATTGAGATGCACCTCCACGGTGAACCGCTTGTTATGATCGGGACCCGACTCGCCCTTCAATTCGTATTCGAGGTGTTCCTCCGGGTTTTGCTGAACGATCTCCTGCAGTGCCGTTTTATAATCGCGGAACTGCGGGCGGCGCTGCTGAGAGGCAAGCTCGTCTTTCAAGAACGGCAGAATGAAGGCTTCTGCCGCAGGCAGACCGCCGTCCAAATACAACGCCGCGATGATCGCTTCAAACGCGTCCGCCAGGATCGACGAACGGTCGGCACCGCCGCCGCGCTGTTCACCTTTACCGAGCAGCAGATGCTCGCCCAGTCCCAGCTTGCGGGCGTAGGCGCTGAGCGCTTTCTCACACACCAGCGAGGCGCGCAGACGGGTCAGCTCCCCCTCTTCGCCGCCCTCGTGTGAAAACAAGTAGCCTGCCGTGATAAAGCCGAGCACCGAGTCACCCAAAAATTCCAGACGCTCGTTGCTTTTCAATCCGCGATTGCCCTCGTTGGCATACGACGAATGCGTCAGCGCCGTTTCCAACAGACTTGCATCCCGAAAGGTATACGAAAGCTTCTCCATCATGCTTTTGGTGGTTTCTTTCATAACAGTTCACTCCATGTGATCCTCAATATAACCTACAATATCCTCGACGGTTTCCCACGCGTCGATCTCCTCAGCTGAGATCTCCACACCGTACAGATCGCCGAACCAAACCGCGATCTCGGTGCGATCCTCGTCATACAGGTTGAGATCGTCCAGCGTCGTCGCCAAGGTGATCTCCTCACCGTCACAGCCGAAGCGGTCAATCAGCAGCTGTCGCAACTTTTGCAGGATCATCTGCCTTGTTCTCTCCTTTCACGGAGTCGGTAATCTTTTCAATCACGCCGGCACGCGAAAATTCCGCCGCGACGCGGATCGCGTTTTTGATCGCACGTGCTTTGGCGTTGCCGTGCGCCTTGATGACGGGTTTTGCCACGCCGAGCAGCGGCGCACCGCCGTGCTCCTCGGTGGATAATTTGCTTTTCAGCCCGTTCAGATACGGCTTGACGAACAGCGCCGCGATCTTGGTCAACAGGTTCGTATAGAAGATCTGCTTGACATAACCGAGCAGCATACCGACCGTACCCTCTAAGGTCTTGAGCAGCACGTTGCCGGAAAAACCGTCCGCCACGATCACATCGGCGGCACCCGCAGGTACGTCGCGCGCCTCGACGTTGCCGACGAAGGACATGTCACTGTCTTTGAGCAAGGCGTAGGTTTCGTGCTGCAGATCACTGCCTTTATGTTCCTCCGTGCCGACGTTGAGCAGACCTACGGTTGCAGGCTCGCCCTTCTTCATCACGAGGCTCATGTACAGGCTGCCCATGCGGGCAAACTGGAACAGCATTTCGGGGCGGCAATCCAGATTGGCGCCGGAATCCAGCAACATAAACGGCCCTTTATCCGACGGAATGATCGCCGCCAGTGCGGGACGGGATACGCCTTTGATACGCTTGACAAGAAAGGTCGCCCCCATCAGCAAGGCACCGGTACTGCCGGCGGATACGAACGCGTCCCCGCCGCCCTCGGCAAGCAGACGCAGACCGACCGCCATCGAGCAATCCTTATGCTCGCGCAGGACGGTTTTCGGGATATCGTTCATAGAGATCACATCGGTGGTGTGCACGATCTCAATGCCGCTAAGCGACAGCTTCTGCTCCTCGGCAATGCGGCGGATCTCTTCCTCGTTACCGACAAGCACGATATCAAACCCATATTCGGCACGTGCTTCTGCCGCGCCTTTGATAACCTCCAACGGCGCGTTATCGCCACCGTAGGCGTCAACGATCACCTTCATACGATATATCCCTCCAATATCTCTAATGCACGGTTCGCGAGCGCGGCATAGCGCTCGCGCTTATCGCGGATATGATTTTCAAGCGGCGGTAACACGCCGAAATTGGCCCCCATCGGCTGAAAGTCCTTGACCGACGGGTCACTGACATGGTACGAGAGCGCACCCGACATGGTTTCCCGCGGGAGTATAAACGGCGGCTCTCCGCGCAACGTGCGCACAGCGTTAAGTCCTGCCAAGATGCCGGAGCACGCGGATTCCATATACCCCTCTACACCGGTCATTTGGCCGGCGAAGAACAGCCGCGGCTCGTCCTTTAACTGAAACGCCGCGTTGAGCAGGCGGGGGGAATCCAAAAAGGTGTTGCGGTGCATCACGCCATACCGCACAAACTCCGCATTTTTCAGCGCAGGAATGAGCGAAAACACCCGCTTTTGTTCCGCAAATTTCAGATTGGTCTGGAAACCGACCAGATTGTAAAGTGTACCCTCGGCATTCTCCGCACGTAGCTGCAATACCGCCCACGGGCGGTGACCGGTGCGGGGATCGCGGAGTCCTACCGGCTTCATCGGGCCGAATCGGATCGCGTCGGTGCCGCGAGAAGCCAGCACCTCGATCGGCATACAGCCCTCGTACACCTTCGGCTTATCGAATTCGTGCAGCAATGCCCGCTCGGCGGAGATCAGTGCCGCGTGAAACGTCTCGTATTCTTCCTTGTTCATCGGGCAGTTGATATAATCGCCGTTGCCGCTTTCCTCGCGGTCGTACCGTGACGCGCGAAACGCCGAGGTCATATCCACGCTGTCTGCGGTGACGATGGGTGCCGCCGCGTCGTAAAAGCTCAGTCCCTCACCGAAGCGCTCGGCGACAGACGCCGCCAGCGTATCTGCTGTGAGCGGTCCTGTCGCAACGACGGTCACGCCCTCGGCGGGCAGTTCGGTCACTTCCCGATGTTGGATGGTAATGTTCGGGTGAGCGGTGATGCGGGCGGTCACGCCGTTTGAAAACTTATCGCGATCCACCGCCAGCGCACCGCCGGCAGGGACGGCACACTCACGCGCCACCGCGACACATACGGAACCGAGCCGTGCCATTTCTTCTTTGAGAAGTCCCGCCGCACTTTCCAAGCGGGCGGCTTTGAGCGAGTTGGAGCAGACAAGCTCCGCCAGTGCGGGACTGTGATGCGCGGGAGTATATCGCTCCGGTTTCATCTCGATCAGCGTGACCGATACGCCGGCGTTGGCGGCCGCCCACGCGGCCTCACAACCGGCAAGGCCTCCGCCGATCACCGTTATCTGCTCAGTCATCGGTCTTTTTCCCTCGGCCGATCTTTTCATACCCACAGCCCTCGGTGATGCATACCACACCGCCGCCGCGTCCCTTGCGGCGGAACAGGGTCTTGCCGCACTGCGGGCAAGTGTGTGCGGTCGGTTCATTCCAGGTGACGAAATCACAGGTCGGATATTGCTCACAGCCGAAGAATTTGCGGCCGCGTTTGGATTTCTTCGCGACGATGGCACCGCCGCATTTCGGGCAGACACCTGCCGTTTTATCCAGCAGCGGTTTGGTATTTTTGCATTCGGGATAGCCGGGGCACGCGAGGAATTTGCCGAAGCGGCCGGTCTTGACGACCATACGGCGACCGCATTTGTCGCACACCTCGTCGCTTTCCTCCTCCGGCACCTTGATGCGTTCACCGGACAGCGATTCCTCCGCCTTTTTCAGCGTTTCGGCAAAGCCCTTATAGAACTCGTCCAGCGTGTGCACCCAATCGGCGTCACCGGATTCCACCGTGTCCAGCTGATGCTCCATATGCGCGGTGAATTCCGTATCCACGATCTCCGGAAACTGATCCTTCATCAGGTGCGTGGTCACCTCGCCGAGTGCGGTCGGCTTTAAGGCTTTGCCGTCCCGCTCGATGTATTCTCTTGTTAAAATGGTGCTGATGGTCGGTGCATAGGTGGAAGGACGGCCGATGCCGTTTTCCTCCAGCGCCTTGATGAGCGTCGCCTCGTTATAGCGGGCAGGCGGCTGTGTGAAATGCTGACTGCTTTTCAGATCACGCAGCACCAACACGTCACCCTCGGCAAGCGGCGGCAGGGCACTGTTTTCCTCGTCTTCCTCGTCCTTGCCCTCGACATACAGAACGGTGTAGCCGTCAAAGCGCACGGTGTGGCCGGAGGCTTTGAAGCGGTACTCACCCGCGGCGATCTCCACCTGGCAGGTGTCTTGAATGCCGTTTGCCATCAAGCTGGCGATAAACCGCGACCAGATCAGGCTGTACAGCTTATACTGATCGCCGCTCAAAAACGGTTTGACCTGGTCGGGTGTCAGTGACGGCGAGGACGGACGGATGGCTTCGTGCGCATCCTGTGCGCTCTTACGCGTTTTATAATACCGCGGTTTTTCCGGCAGATACCCGGCACCGTAGCGCGCCGCAATGTACGCGTTGCCCTCTTTGCGGGCATCCTCCGAAATGCGTAACGAATCGGTACGCATATAGGTGATAAGACCCATTGAGCCCTTTTCGCCGAGTTCGATACCCTCGTACAGCTCCTGTGCGGCCTTCATCGTGCGCTTGGACGAGAAGCCAAGCTTACGGCTGGCCTCCTGCTGCATCGTGGAGGTGGTGAACGGCGGGGCGGGCGACACCTTGCGTTCGCCGCGTTTGACCGACGCCACCGTAAAGGTCTCAGGGCGGATAGCCGCGAGCGCCGCGTCTGCCTGTTCACCGTTTTTCAGTGCGATCTTGCTCTTGCCGTGTTTATACAAATGCGCCGTGAAGGGCTTACCCTTCGCCGTCGCGGACAGCTGCGCGTCAACATTCCAGTATTCCTCGCTGACAAACGCGCGGATCTCCTCCTCGCGGTCAACGATGATACGCACCGCCGCCGATTGCACGCGGCCCGCCGACAAGCCTTTACGGATCTTTTTCCACAAAAACGGACTGATCCGATAGCCGACCAAGCGGTCGAGCGCGCGACGTGCCTGCTGTGCATTGACGAGGTCCATATCCACCGCGCGCGGTGCCGCCATTCCCTGTGCCACACCGCTTTTGGTGATCTCGGTAAAGGTCACGCGGTTCTTTTCGGTGAGATCAACGTTCAGCATCTGTGCCAGATGCCACGAGATCGCCTCGCCCTCGCGGTCCGGGTCGGTCGCGAGAATGACGCCGTCGCTGGCGGCGGCCTTGGCTTTCAGCTCGCGGATCAACGCCGATTTGCCGGCAATATCCACATAGCGCAGCTTGAAGTTGTTCTCCACATCCACGCCGAGCAAACTTTTGGGCAGGTCACGGATGTGACCCATTGAGGCCATGACCTCGTAGCCTGCTCCTAAATATTTTTGAATCGTTTTGGCTTTTGCGGGTGATTCCACAATAACCAATGTTGACATTTTATTCACCTCATTTGGAATACCGCTTTCCTGGATAGCTGCGTGCGCAGCCGCATAGCTCAAGTTCCGTCATCGCCGCAAACAACTGGCCGGGCGGCATACCGAGCATACAGCACAGCTCCTCAGCGGTACGGGGAGTGTCTGTTAAAGCGTTGTATACCTCTTTTGCCGCATCACTTGCCGTTTCGGGACAAGGCGTGGCAACGTGCGGCCGCGAGCTATCCGCCACGCGCTGTGCCGTGCGGGGCGTTGGCGGGACTTCGCCGCGGGCAACATAGTCGCCATACGCGGTCTGTGCGCGGTCGGCTTCCTCCTCTTGTAACGCTCCACCGCAACGAAACTGATAGTCGCGCAAAATTTCGCTCGGCTTCGTTATCAGCGTGGCGCCGTCTTTAATCAGTTCGTTCGAGCCGAAGCTTTCGGCGGAGGTAATGTTGCCGGGAACGACGAACACATCCCGCCCTTGCTCACGTGCGTGGCGCGCTGTGTTCAACGCGCCGCTGCGCTCCGGTGCTTCCACCACGCAAACGCCCCACGAAAGGCCGCTGATAAGCCGGTTACGCACCAGAAAATGATTGGCAAACGCCGGTGTACCCGGCAGATATTCGGTGATGATCGCACCGCCCTCTTCCACGATGCGCTGACGGAGGCGACGGTTCGGAACCGGATATTCCACATCCAGCCCACAGGCCTGCACCGCTACGGTGCGGCCACCGCCGTACAGCGCACCCTCGTGCGACGCACGGTCGATACCTTTCGCGCCGCCGCTGACCACGATACCGCCCGCAGCCGCAAGTCCCGCCGCGATGCCGCCGGCAGCCTTCACCCCATACTCGGTGCATTGGCGGGTGCCGACCATACCGATGGTCGGCACGGAGGCGGTATCAAAATCCGGCAAAAGCCCCTTCCCGTACAGCACGAGAGGCGGCGAGTAAAGGTGGCTGAGCTGCTTGGGATAACCGACATCCTCAGGCGTTAAGACCCAGCCGAGCTTCTCGCAGCGCTCCGCCATACGGCGCATCGGGTCGATCGTTTTGCGGCACAAGCATTCCAGCGGTTTGCCGGTGACACCGGCGCGTTCCAATTCCAGACGGCTTGCCGCGTATACCTCTTCCGGTGAGGAAAACGCATCCAGCAGCTTCGGCACCGCCGAGCTGCCCTGCCCCACCGCCTGCTGGATCCACATCCAGTAAGGTGTGCTCTCCCTCATATTATCTCACCATTTCCCAAAAAACGATGCCCGCCGCCATCGAAGCGTTGAGCGATTCCGCGCGACCCGCCATCGGAATGGTGATGCGTTCGGAGCACGCGGCGACGGTTTCGGGCAATAAGCCGTTACCTTCGTTGCCGATCACGCATACAGAGCCGTCGGGAAACGACGTGCGTTGCACGGCAACAGCATTACGGTCTACCACACAGGCAAAGGAGCAAAAGCCCTCTGCGTGCAGCTGCGGTAAATACTCTGCGAGCGAACCGACGACAAGAAGCGGCAGACGGAATACCCCGCCCATACTGCTGCGCAGCACCTTGGGGCTGTACGGATCACAGCAACCGTCAGACAGCAAGATCCCGCCGAGACCGAAGGCTTCGGCGGTGCGGATCATCGTGCCGAGGTTGCCGGGGTCCTGAATCCGTTCGAGCGCCGCATAGCGGTCGTTTACATCAGGCGTGTGCTTTGAAAGCGGTATCCGACAAATGCAAAACACGCCCTGCGGTGTGTCGGTATCGCCGAGATAGTCCGACAACGAGTCGGGTATCTCATACACCACGGCGGCCGCAGTCTCCACCTCACGCACGATATCGGCGTATTGCCGACGGGCACGATCGGTGATCAGAGCGGTTTCGATCACGATGCGGGAACGCACGGCATCACCGCAAAGGCGCGCCCCTTCGGTGACGAAAAGGCCGCGTTCGCGGCGGTATTTCGCGTCGCCGCAAAGACGGCGATAGTCCTTGATCACGCGATTTTCGCGGCTGGTGATCTCCATCGTTCCCACCTCTTTTCACAACCTCATTACAAGGAAACAGCGCCCGCAGGCAGTGCCGGCGGGCGCAATTACAGCTTAATTTAAGGCAGCCTTTGCTTTCTCTGCCAGACCCGCAAACGCGGCGGCATCCGATACGGCAAGCTCAGCGAGCATCTTGCGATTCAGGGTGATGTTTGCCTTCTTCAAACCGTTCATAAAGGTAGAATAGTTCATACCGTTGACCTTCGCGGCTGCGGAAATACGAGTGATCCACAGACGGCGGAAATCTCTTTTACGCTGCTTACGGCCGATGTACGCATATTGGCCGGATTTCATGACCGCTTCTTTTGCGGTGCGGAACAGCTTGGACTTAGCGCCAAAATAACCTTTGGCAAGCTTTAGTACTTTTTTTCTTCTTTTGCGCGTCATCATTGCGCCTTTAACACGAGCCATGTTTCATATCCTCCGTTTCTGAACTCTCAATTATTTGTAAGGAATCAGGCGCTTGACCTGAGCCACATTGGTCACATCGGCGATCGTCGTTTTGCGAAGATTTCTCTTGCGCTTGGTCGTCTTCTTGTTCAGAATGTGGGATTTGTAGGCGTGTGCGCGCAGCACCTTGCCGGTCTTGGTCAGCTTGAAGCGCTTCTTGGCGCCGCTGTGAGTCTTGATCTTGGGCATGACAGTATCCTCCTTAATTGAATGCTTTGATTTATTTCGCAGTTTTCGGCGCTAAGAACATCAGCATATTGCGACCTTCCATTTTTGCCGGCTTCTCCACAGAACCGAGTTCGGAACAGGTTTCTGCAAACCGAGTCATGGTATCCAGACCGATCTCCGGATGACCCATCTCGCGTCCGCGGAAACGAATGGAAACCTTCACCTTGTTGCCCTCCTGCAGGAAGCGCATGGCGTGCTTTGCCTTGGTGTTGAAGTCCGCTACATCGATATTGAGCGATAACCGGATCTCCTTGGTTTCGACCAGTCGTTGATTTTTCCGTGCTTCTTTTTCCTTCTTCGCCTGTTCAAAGCGATACTTGCCGTAGTCCATAATGCGGCATACGGGCGGAACGGCCGTCGGGGCGATCTTGACCAGGTCAAAACCACGCTCGTCTGCCAGAGCCTGCGCCTCCTGTGCGGACATGACACCCAGCTGGGCACCGTCCTCACCGATCACGCGGACCTCGTTGTCACGGATCTGTTCATTGATCTGCAATTCCTTCGTTGCTATGGGGAAACACCTCCACCGTTTTCTGCGTGAAAAAACGCGGACAGAATCCTGCCCGCGTGAAATGACACTGCCCCCGATTTTTCGGGGAAAGATGCTATCGACCTGTCGAGAACAAAATCTGCAGGTGAGAGCGGGCAAACGCTCTGCTTCGTTTTCTTACCCGATGAGTATACCAAGTCTTTCGCGGAAAGTCAATACCCTCCGCGAAAAAAATTTTTAAATGGAAATTTCGTGTGCCGTACGGTACAAATCAAGGTCGAACGGCTTCTTCATTGCCAACGCCTGTTCGATATCGTAATCGGTGATACGGTCGCTCTGGATCGTCACGACGCGGTTGCTCTTGCCCGCAAGCAGCAGCTCCACCGCACGGTTACCCATACGGCTTGCCAGCACGCGGTCGCGCACCGTGGGACTTCCGCCGCGCTGTACGTGTCCGAGAATGGTCGCACGTGACTCTACGCCGGTCTCCTCTTCAATCTTCTTTGCCAGCTCCACCACGCCACCGATGCCCTCGGCGACAATGATGATGAAATGCTTCTTACCGGTGGACGAGGTCTTCTTCATACGGGCGATGACATCCCTTTCAAAATCGAAGGGAACCTCCGGCACCAGAATACTCGTCGCACCGACGGCAATACCGACGTTCAGCGCCAGATAGCCGGCGTGACGGCCCATAACCTCAATAACACTGCAACGATCGTGCGACTGTGCCGTATCGCGCAGCTTGTCCACCATTTCCATACAGGTGTTCAGCGCAGTGTCGTAGCCGATGGTCTGCTCACAGCAGTTGATGTCGTTGTCAATGGTGCCGGGCAGGCCGATGCAGGGGATGCCGGCACGGGTCAGGTCCTGTGCACCGCGGAACGAACCGTCACCGCCGATGACCACTAAGCCGTCAATGCCCATCTCGCGGCAGTTGTCCGCCGCTTTTTGTACGCCTTCCGGCGTGTTGAATTCGGGGCTGCGCGCGGTGAACAGCGCCGTGCCGCCACGGTGAATAATATCCGACACACTGCGCAGGTTCATGTCGATGATATCGCCGTTCAACAGACCGTTATAGCCGTGACGGATCCCATATACCTCAAGGCCGCGACCCAACGCCGTACGCGCCACCGCACGCACGGCCGCATTCATGCCGGGTGCGTCGCCGCCGCTGGTCAAGACCGCGATTCGTTTGATTGCCATAGTTGCTTACTCCTTACATAAGGTGAAATTGTTATCATTATACACAGCAATTTTGACAAGTGCAAGTGTGTTTTTGGATTTCGGCGAATTTTGCAACATTTCAACATAATTTTGCAACATTTTTTTCGCCGAGCACCCGTTCAAGCTCGGTGATAAGGATCGCCTCCGGCGATACCCAGAGTTCTGCGGGAACACGGATCAGCTTGCCGGTATCCGCCACACGGAGATACACCGGTGTCTGTCCGTCAAATACACGCAACAGCTTTTGTACCCTGCGCCATTCCTCACCGGTCAATGACGGGACTTTCAAATACAGACCGGGATTCGCCGCTTTCCGCTTTTTCTCCTCAGGCGGGGGGGCGGGAATCGCATCCGGTGACGGTGCGGGTGATACATCCGACACCAACACCTTGGGTGCTTCATCCTCACGCGCGTTAAGCTTGCCGTGTACGACCACGACCTGTCCGGTACGCAGCAGCGAGCGACAGCTTTCCAGCACGCGCGGGAACAGCACGAGCTCCAGCGATCCGTACGCGTCCTCCAGTATGGCATACGCCATCTGCGCGTTGTTTTTGGTAGCCTTTGTCTGCACGCGGTCAAGCATGCCGAGCAGGGTGACCGACTGGCCGTCACGGTAAGAGGCGTCCGCTTCGTCGGCGAAGGCGTCCAGAATGCGGTCCATGCGCGCTGCCTTAACGTAACGGTGTACCGCCTCGTACGGCTTCATCGGATTGCCGGTAAGGTACAACCCTGCGACCTCTTTTTCCATCGCCAGAAGCTCCGCATACGGGAACTCCGGAACGCTCGGCAGCTTGGGCTCGCTCAGCGCCGCGGTTTCGGGATCGTCGAAAAAGCCCATCTGTCCCGACAGGTTACGGCGGTTGACGTCCTCCAGCTGCTCTAAAATATACGCCGACGCCTCCAACATCTGGCGGCGGTTGGCAGACAAACCGTCCAACGCACCGCAGCGAATAAGGCTTTCCAGTGCGCGGCGGTTGAATTCGCGGTACGGCGTCATTCGCTGGCAAAACGCGTAAAAACTCGTAAACGGGCCGTTTTCCTCCCGCTCGCGTACCAGCTCGTCGATAAACCCGCGACCGATGTTCTTAACGGCGAGCAAGCCGAATCGGATGTGATCGTCCACGACCGTGAAATCGGCTGTGCTCTCGTTGACCGACGGCGGCAACACACGGATGCGCAGCCGTTCACATTCGGCAATATATCCCGCGACCTTGCCGCTGTCCCACACGCTGGTAAGCAGTGCCGCCATGTATTCCCTCGGATAGTATGCCTTCAAATACGCCGTCTGATACGCAACGAGCGCATAGGCGGCGGCGTGCGATTTGTTAAATGCATAGGAAGCGAAAGACGCCATCTCGTCGAAAATACGGTTGGCAATATCTGCCGATACGCCGCGGCGGATGCAGCCTTCGACCGTAATATTTCCCTGCTCGTCCGTCAAGCCGTGAACGAAGATCTCGCGCTCCTTTTGCATCACGTCGTGCTTTTTCTTCGACATCGCGCGGCGCACCAGATCGGCGCGGCCGAGTGAATAGCCTGCCAGATCACGGAAGATCTGCATCACCTGCTCCTGATAAACGATACAGCCGTAGGTGACTTCCAGGATCGGTTTCAAGCGCGGGTGGGCGTAGGTGACCTTTTCGGGGTTATGCCGGTTTTCAACGTACCGCGGGATCGACTCCATCGGGCCGGGGCGGAACAGTGAAATGACCGCAATGAGATCCTCAAAGTGATCGGGTCTCAGTTGCGTCAGCACCCGCTTCATTCCGGCGGATTCAAACTGGAACACGCCGTCGCTGTTGCCGGCGGACATCATCTTATATACCGCGGGGGCGTCCAGTGGTATATTCCGGATGGAGAAATCCGGCTGACGCGCTCGGATCATACGCTCGGCATCATCGATAATGGTCAGGTTGCGCAACCCTAAAAAGTCCATCTTGAGCAAGCCGAGTTCTTCCAGCAGTGTCATCGTATACTGGGTCGCCACCATATCGCCGTTCAAGCACAGCGGCACATATTCCGATACCGGTTGTGCGGTGATGACCACGCCTGCCGCGTGGGTGGACGCGTGGCGCGGCATACCCTCCACCTTGCGCGCCATATCCACCAAACGGCGGATCTGATCGTCGCTGTCGTACAGCTCTTTGAGCTCCTTGGATTGTGTCAGCGCTTTGTCCAGCGTCATATTCAGCTCCCACGGCACTCGCTTGGCAACCGTATCGCCCACCGCGTAAGGAAGCCCCATCGCTCGTGCCACGTCGCGGATCGCCGCGCGTGCCGCGAGCGTTCCGAAGGTGACGATCTGTGCCACGTGGTCTTCGCCGTATTTTCGAATGACGTAGTCAATGACCTGCTGGCGTTTTTCGTTGCAAAAATCAATATCAAAATCCGGCATGCTGACACGTTCTGGGTTTAAAAACCGCTCGAACAGCAAGCCGTATTTGATAGGATCAATGCCGGTGATGCCGATGCAATACGCACACAGACTGCCCGCGCCCGAACCGCGGCCGGGGCCGACGGGAATATCGTGACGTTTGGCATATTGTACGAAATCGTTGACGATCAGGTAATAGTCCACATAGCCCATCCGATGGATGGTGTCCAGCTCGTATTCCAGACGCTGTACCACCGCCGGATCGGGGGTCTGCCCGTACAAACGGTACAGGCCTTTATAGCACTCCGAGCGGAAATAGGCGTAGCTGTCCCCGCCGGGGGCTTCAAAATGCGGCAGCTTGGTCTTGCCGAATTCCAGTTCCACCCGACAACGGTCCGCGATGCGAGCGGTATTATCAAACGCCTCCTGCAAAGCGGGAAACAACGAACGCATCTCCGCTTCGGATTTGATATAGAATTCATCGGTCTCAAAAGCGATGGGGTTCGGTTCGTCAATCGTTGTATTGGTTTGAATACACAACAACACCTTCTGCATCGCGGCGTCCTCGCGCGTTAAGTAGTGCGCGTCGTTGGTGCACACAAGCGGAATGCCGGTTTCACGCGACAGGCGCACTAAATCACCGTTGATCGCGGCTTGCTCCGCAAGTCCGTGATCCTGGATTTCCAAAAAGAAGTTGTCCGCGCCGAAGATCGTGCGGTATTCTAATGCGATGCGCTTGGCCGCGTCGTAGTCGCCGCGTCGCAACGCCGAGGGGATCTCGCCCGCGAGGCACGCCGACAGGGCGATGAGCCCCTCGTGGTATTGGTTGAGCAGTTCGCGGTCTACGCGTGGTTTTCCGTAAAAGCCCTCGGTCCACGCCGCCGAGATCAACCGCACCAAATTCGCGTAACCGACCTCGTTTTCACACAGCAGGACTAAATGGTGATGCTCACTATCCGCGCCGTGCACCTTATCGTGGCGGGTACGCGCCGCAACATACGCCTCACAGCCTAAGATCGGTTTGATCCCCTCTTTTTTGGCGGCTTTATAAAATTCGATCAAGCCGTACATCACACCGTGATCGGTCACCGCCACAGCGGTTTGTCCGAGCTCCTTGACGCGGCGAAGCAGTCCGTTCAGGCGGCAGGCGCCGTCTAACAGACTGTATTCACTATGCACGTGGAGATGAACGAACGACACGGTTAAAAGCTCCTTTATTTAATAGAGTCTGCAATTTCCAGCACTCGTTGTAAGCGATGATTCACGCCAGAACGGCTGATCTTCGGTTCCAGTGCCTCGCCAAGCTCGCGCAGCGAATACTCCGGATTTTCCACACGCAATCGGCACAGCTCGCGCAGATCCTCCGGCAGGGCGTCCAACCCCATCGTTCTCTCGATCTTGCGCACCGCCTCGATCTGCGGTAATGCCGCCGCCAAGGTCTTGTCCAAATTCGCCGTTTCGCAGTTCGCGGCACGGTTGACGTTGTTGCGGATGCTTTTCACCATCTTGACATTCATCAGTTCGAGCGACGCATTCATCGCACCGATGCCGGTCAGGCAATCCTCGATCTGCTCGCTTTCCTTGAAATACACGATGTAGTTACCCTTACGCCGCACGGTTTTTGCCATCAGCCCCTGCTCGCCGAGCAGTGCCATCAGATCGCGGCTCAGGTTTAAGTACGGAACACTGAATTCCAAATGGTAGTCGACCTGCGGATTGGTGACCGCACCGCAGACCAAAAACACGCCGCGTAAAAAGGCGGCGGCGCAAGTATCACATTCTAAATTGGCGCGGTTGAGTCGCAGGGCAACCTCTTTGCCCCCGTGACCGAACCGCGACAGCACCCGCTCACGATCGTTTGCGTTCACGGACACCGTGTACAGACCGAATCTGTCCGTCGGTGGGGTCTCCACCTGCGGCGTGACGCCGCAAACCGTGCAAAGCAGATCGGCATACCGCTGTGCGACCGCTTGATTTTCGGTCTGCAGGGAAACGCCGGACGCCGAGAAGGAACGGCCGAATTCCGTCATACCGTACGCCTGCGCAAGCTCACAGCACGCTTTGCTGTGTACCGCCGCCAATTCATTTTTGATATCCGATGAAAACGACATCCTGTTTCACCTCTTTACGGCCGGACTTATCGTCCCACCAGCTGCACCTCACGTTCCAAGTCAACGCCGTATGCAGTTTTTACTTTATCCTGTACCTGACGGCACAGCTCCATCACATCCGCACAGGTCGCGCCGCCGCGGTTGATGACAAAGCCCGCGTGCTTTTCGCTGACCTGCGCACCGCCGACCGTAAAGCCTTTCAGCCCGCACCGTTCGATAAGTGCGCCGGCAAAGTGCCCCGCGGGACGCTTGAAAAAGCTGCCGCCGCTGGGATATTCAAGCGGCTGTTTTTCCTTACGAGCCGCCATATGCTCTTCCATTTTTGCGCGAATAGCGGAGGGATCTCCCGCCTCAAGTTCCAGCGTCACCGACCAGACGGTGAGCGGCTGCTCCATCAGCACGCTGTGCCGATACCCGAAATCCAGTTGCTCCGCCGACAGCTCGACGATCTCACCGCTTGCCGTCAGCGCCGTCACCGAGCGCACCACATCCGACAGCTGTCCGCCGTACGCGCCGGCGTTCATATACACGCCGCCGCCCATCGTTCCCGGAATACCGTAGGCAAATTCCAGACCGGACAACCCCCGTTCACACGCGGTTAGGCAAGCCCTCGTCAAGGAGGCGCCCGCCTGCACCGTCAACCGTGTGCCCTCTACCTCGATCGCGCTCGCATCCATATGCAGCACCACACCGTCGATACCGTTGTCGCTCACCAACAGGTTAGAGCCGTTTCCCACCACCAACAGCGGGATCTGCCGTTCGGTACAGAAGCGAAGAATGAGCGCCGCTTGAATCACATCAGCGGTACTCACAAACCGATCCGCCGCACCGCCGATCTTAAAGGACGTGTGCGCGGACATCGGTTCTTTCTCTTTTACCTTGCAGCCAAGTACCTGCAAGGCTTTTGTGATATCGGGCTGATTCATGCCATCTCTCCCAAGCACGCCGCACCGATCACACCGGCATCGTTGCCGAGTGCGGCGGCGCACAGTTTCGATTGACGGGCGCTGTAACGGCTGTACCGTTCACGCTCGATCTTTTCGCGCATCGGGCCAAGCAGTGTTTCGCCCTCTTTGCTGACGCCGCCGCCGATACACACGACCTCCGGCTGGAAGATGTTGATCATATCGATGACACCCACCGCCACGTAGTTGATATACGCGTCCACGACCGCTTTGCCGGCGGCATCGCCGTCACGCATCGCGTCAAACGCCGTCAGACCGTTGGCACCCTCCAGCGTTTTCGCAAGCTCCCACATTTTGCTTTCCGGATGCTGCTTCATCGCTGCGCGCGTCTGCTGAATGAGCGCGGTCGCCGAGGCGTACGCCTCCCAACAGCCCTTTCTGCCACAGGTGCAGGGCTCACCGTCCATTACGATGACGGTGTGGCCGATCTCGGCGCCGGCAAAGTTGAAGCCGTCGTAGATCTTGCCGTCCAGCACGATGCCGCCGCCGACACCGGTACCGAGCGTCACGCACACACAGCTGGAAGCGCCCTTGGCCGCACCCGCCTTGACCTCGCCCCATGCCGCCGCGTTCGCGTCGTTTTCAATATATA
>CAYZXC010000024.1:0-15729 GCA_964482275.1 uncultured Eubacteriales bacterium | reverse complement strand
CAGTATGACGCGTTTTATTATGAGTCTGGACGAAGCGGTGGATCTGGTGCTGTTCGCATTTGAGCACGGCGCATCGGGCGATATCCTCGTACAAAAAGCCCCTGCCTGCACCATTCAGACGCAGGCGGAGGCGGTGTGTGAGCTGTTCGGCGGCGACAAGGCGAACATCAAGGTCATCGGCATCCGTCACGGCGAGAAGATGTACGAGACCCTGCTCACCAACGAGGAATGTGCGAATGCCATCGATATGGGCGACTTCTACCGTGTGCCCTGCGACAACCGCGGCTTAAACTACGATAAATATTTCAACAAAGGCGATGCCGAGCGCAATCCGCTCACCGAGTTTAATTCCAACAATACCGATCTGCTGAGTGTCGAGCAGACCAAGGAAAAGATCGCATCGCTTGCCTATATTCAAGAACGACTGGCGGAGGATAAATAACCATGGCGGCTTTCAAAAACAACGGCAAACTGAAATTGCTCATCATCGTCGGCACGCGCCCTGAGATCATTCGTCTGGCGGCGGTCATCAACAAATGCCGCACGTATTTCGATACGATACTCGCGCACACCGGCCAGAACTACGATTACAACCTAAACGGCGTGTTCTTTAAGGATCTCAAATTAGACGATCCCGACGTGTACTTAGAGGCGGTCGGTGCGGATCTGGGCGAGACCTGCGGCAACATCATTGCGAAATCGTACAAGCTGATGGCGGAGATCAAGCCCGACGCCGTGTTGGTGCTGGGCGACACCAACAGCTGTCTGTCGGTCATCGGGGCGAAGCGCCTGCACATCCCGATCTTCCACATGGAAGCGGGTAACCGTTGCAAGGACGAATGCTTGCCGGAGGAAACCAACCGCCGTATCGTGGATATCATCTCGGACGTCAATATGGCGTATTCCGAGCACGCGCGCCGGTATCTGGCCGACTGCGGTCTGCCGAAGGAGCGCACCTACGTCACCGGCTCGCCGATGGCGGAGGTGCTGCATAACAACCTCCAAGAGATCGAGGCGAGCGACGTACACGAGCGGTTGGGGCTTGAAAAGGGCAAGTATATCCTGCTCTCCGCCCACCGCGAGGAGAACATCGACACCGAGAAAAACTTCGTCAGCCTGTTCACCGCCATCAACAAAATGGCGGAGGTTTACGATATGCCGATCCTCTATTCCTGCCATCCGCGTTCGCGCAATCGGCTGGAGGCGAGCGGCTTTCAGTTGGATCCCCGCGTCATCCGTCAGGAGCCGCTGGGGTTCCACGATTACAACTGCCTGCAGATGAACGCGTTTTGCGTGGTATCCGATTCCGGCACGTTGCCGGAGGAGAGCAGCTTTTTCACCTCCATCGGGAAACCGTTCCCCGCGGTGTGTATTCGCACCTCCACCGAGCGCCCCGAAGCGCTGGATAAGGCGTGCTTTATCCTGTCGGGTATCGACGAGGTTGGGCTGCTGCAATCGGTGGATACCGCCGTCACGATGAATCAGAACGGCGATTACGGCATCCCCGTTCCGGATTATATTGAGGAAAACGTTTCCACCAAGGTCGTCAAGATCATCCAGTCGTACGTCGGGGTGGTCAATAAAATGGTCTGGCGCAAATTCTGAGAATCGAGGAACCCCGCCATGTCAACGGAACAACTCTTACTTGCCCTGCTGCGCGCGGTGCTGTGCGGTGAGACGGTTACGGAGCCGATCACCCTTGCTCAGTTCAAAGCGGTGTACAAGCTGGCGGCAAAGCACGATCTGGCACATCTCGTCTACACGGCCGTGAAATCGTGCGATGCCCTGCCGCAACCGACGGATGACGCCGAGCGTGCGTTTCTGGATTCGATGGAGGAGCTCCTCACGGTCATCGAATATCGCTACGCCAAATTGGACGCGGAGCTTACGCACGTCCGTCAGGTGTTTGAGCGGGAAGGTATCCCGTACGTGCCGCTCAAGGGTGCGGTGATGCGCGTGCTGTATCCGCAGCCGTGGATGCGCACCAGCTGCGATATTGATATTTTAGTGCACGGCGAGGACTTTGACCGCGCCGTGGCGGCATTGGTCGCAGAGGGGTATGAGACCGACGGCGTGCGCGGCTATCACGATCAGCTGTTGTGCTGTGACGACGTGCAGCTGGAGCTGCACCACAACGTACTGGAGCGGCAACCCCAAATGGACGCGTTGCTTTCGCAGATCTGGGAGCATACCGTCTCCAAGGGCTGTCAGCATCTGGAGACCCCGGATTTCTTTTTGTTCCATCATATCGCGCACACGGCGTATCATTTTCAGCGCGGTGGGTGCGGCGTTCGTTCGGTGATCGATCTGTACCTGCTTCGCGAAAGCGGGCGCATCGACGATGCCGCCGTGCGCGCGTTGTGCGAGCAAGCCGGACTGCTGACGTTCTATGACAAGCTGTGCCGCCTTGCCGATGCTTGGTTCGGCGGCGGCGAGCGGGACGGGCTGACCGACAGTCTGGAATCGTATATCCTGCGCGGCGGCCTTTTCGGCACGCGCGATCAGCGCAGTACCGCCAACGCCGCCCGTCACGGACGGCTCGGATTTTTATGGTATTCGGTGTTTATGCCGTATCGGGATCTCAAGCAGCTATACCCCGCACTGGAGGGGAAACCGATCTTGACACCCTATTATCAGCTGTGCCGCCTGATCAAAACGTTTTCAAGGGGGCGCGGCAAGAACGCCGTGTCGCGTGTCACCGCCGCCTGCCGTCAATCGCAGGACGCGATCTCCACGGTCAGCGACTTATTCGAGGCGGTCGGCCTACATAAGACGAACGAGGTGAGCGAATGAATATTTTAGTTACCGGTGCGAACGGCTTTGTCGGTAAAAATCTGGTCGAAACCTTAAAAACGATCCGCGACGGCAAGAACCGCACCCGCCCGTCGCTGTGCATCGACAACATCTACTGCTACGATATCGAGTCCACCCCCGAAGAACTCAATACCTACTGCAAACAGGCGGATTTTGTGTTCAATTTAGCGGGTGTCAACCGCCCGCAGAACACGGACGAGTTTATGAAAGGCAATTTCGGCTTTGCGTCCACCCTGCTGGATACGCTCAAACAGCACGGCAACACGTGTCCCGTCGTGCTGTCGAGCTCCATTCAGGCGACCTGCATCGGGCGGTACGACGGCGAGTACGGCCGCTCCAAAAAAGCGGGGGAGGATCTGTTTTTCGCTTACGGCGAGGAGACCGGTGCGAGGGTGCTGGTCTATCGCTTCCCCAACCTGTTTGGCAAATGGTGCCGCCCGAATTATAATTCGGCGGTGGCGACCTTCTGCCACAACACGGCCAACGATTTAGCCATCACGGTGAACGATCCCGCCGTACAGCTGGAGCTGTTGTACATCGACGATCTCATCGAGGAAATGCTGGACGCGTTGGAGGGCAAAGAGCATCACTGCACGTTCGACGGCATCGATACGATACTGTGTGAGGACGGCGCGTTTTGTGCCGCGCCCACCACCCACAAGGTCACGCTCGGCGAGATCGTGGAGCTGCTGGAATCCTTCAAGGCCCAGCCGCAAACGCTGACAATGCCGACCATTGCGAACGATTCCTTTGCCAAAAAGCTGTATTCCACCTATCTGTCCTACCTGCCGAAAGAGAAGACGGCGTTCGCTCTCAAAATGAACGTCGACGAGCGCGGCAGCTTTACCGAACTGCTCAAAACCGCGGCACACGGACAGGTCAGTGTCAATATCTCCAAGCCCGGCATCACCAAGGGTCAGCACTGGCATCACACGAAATGGGAATTCTTCATCGTCGTTGCCGGTAAAGGGCTCATTCAGCAGCGCCGTATCGGCTCGGACGAGGTGCTGGAATTTGAGGTGTCAGGCGAGAAGATCGAGGCGGTGCATATGCTGCCCGGCTATACGCACAACATCATCAATCTGTCCGATACCGACGATCTGGTGACGGTGATGTGGGCGAACGAATCGTTTGACCCCGCACATCCCGATACCTTCTTTGAGCCGGTATAAGCTTTCTGAAGAAAGGAGTACGCCTTATGGACGGACAAGCCTTTTTGTTTTCCGTTCTTCGTTATCGGTTTGGTGAAGGGGCTTTACCGCCCGTTCCTTCCTTTGAGGAGTTTGAGGCGGCCTACCGCTTGGCAAGCTGTCACAAGCTGGAGCATATTGTGTACTACGAAGCAAAGCGACACCGCCTGTTGCCGGAACCGGCAACGGCACGGCAAACGGAGCTTTTGGCAAAAGCGGATCGCCGCGTGCTGGGCGTCCAATTTCTATACGCCAAAATGGACGTTGAGCTGGAGCGGTGCTGTGAGCTGTTGACTGCCGAAAAGATCGCCTTTGTACCGATGAAGGGCGCTCTGCTTTGCGCGCAGTATCCCGAACCGTGGATGCGTACCCGCTGTGACATTGATCTGCTGGTGCACGAAGCCGATATCGACCGTGCGGTAGCGGCGCTGACGGCGATCGGCTATACGACCGACGGCGTACGCCAATATCATAACCTTTCGCTGATTTGCCAGAATGTACATCTGGAGCTGCATTACAGTGCGATGGAACGGCATGAGCAAATGGACGCCCTGCTTTCAAGCATATGGGAGCATACGGTACCGGATGGTTACCGTCACATCGAAACGCCCTCGTTTTTTCGGTTTCATCATGTCGCGCATATGGCGCATCATTTTCTGGGTGGCGGTTGCGGTATTCGTTCGCTTGTGGATCTATGGCTGCTGCGTCATACGGCAGATCACGACGAGGCCGCCGTCAGCGCTTTTTGTGAACAGGCGGGGCTTCTCACCTTTTATCAACAGATGTGCCGTTTGTGCGACATTTGGTTCGGCGGTGCACCGCACGATGAACAAACACGGCAGCTGGAACGGTTCATCGTCAGGGGCGGCGCCTACGGAACGGAGCAACAGCGCGAGATGGCGATCAGCGCGGTATACGGGAAATGGACGATGGCTAAGCGGTTGTTCCTTATTCCGTACCGCGATCTGAAAAATTGGTATCCGTCGTTGGACGGGAAACGGTGGTTGACCCCCGTATACCGGATCGGCCACCTCATGCGGCGATTGCTTCAAGGGAGAGGGCTGTTGGCCTTGTCCCGTATCCGGCGTGCCGGCGCTGCCGACAGCACGGCTGTGACGGACGCCAAGGATGTTTTTTCCGCCGTTGGGCTGATAAAATGATAATGCAATAAAAAGGACGCTTTCGGAATACTCCAAAAGCGTCCTTTTTTGATAATTACCCCTTGACTTTTTCCGTGCGGCGGTTATAATATAACCTATAGCGAATAAAACCTATTCCAAAACAAGAATATAGAAAGAAGGGGAATCTTGTATGCCATCTGCACTGATTTATTTGGCTGTGATGCTGGGAACCATTCTCATTTGGTTCTTACTGCTGAAACGGCCGGTATACGAAGCGGTTCTGGTGAGCTTTTTGGTGCTGCTGGGTGTTACCGGCACCTACATGAACGTGTTTGACTACATAGACGCGGCGCTCTCCACAAACCTGCTGTATACCATGACCGCCTTTGTGGCGATGTCCATTATTTTGACGAAAACCAAGATCATCGACGGGTGTGTTGCCATCATCCTGTCGCTGCTCGGCCGTGTGACCGGCGGCGCGGGTTACGTTTCGGTGGTCGCGAGCGCCTTTATGGGTGCATTGTCGGGCTCCGGTCCCGGTAACGTTATGGCGACCGGCACGATGACGATCCCCGCCATGAAGCGCAGTGGCTTTCCGGCAGAGCTGGCGGCAAATATCGAAAGCAACGCCAGCTATCTCGGCAATATGATCCCGCCGTCGTCCAACATCATCGCGGCGATGGAAGCACTCGCCCTCACGGCACTGATGCCGGAGGAGGTCTCGCAGGGGCAATTCTGGACGGTACTGTGGGCGATCTCACTGTGGTTTATCCTGCAGCGTCTGGTGATGGTATTTGCGTTCTGCAAGTACTACAAGGTCAAGCCCATGGCTAAGGAAGAACTTCCGAAATTCTCGGAGGTGCTCCGATCCGGCTGGCAGGGCCTGCTGTTGCCGCTGGTCATTTTACTGCCCTTTGTTCTCGATTCGCTCTTTAAGGACACCTTCTTCACCACACGTTTGGGCGCGACCGGTGCGAAATATCTGTCCAGCAGTCTGCTGCTCTTTATCCCCGGTGTGGCGGCGCTCTACAACTGCCTCATCACCAAGGATAAGAAGGCCATCACGCCGCATCGCATTGCCACCATGTTTGCCGACAGCGTCAAATCCATCGCGCCGGCGGTCGGCGTGTGCGTGATCGGGTATATGATCGGTGCGATGTTTAAGGATCTGAACGTGGCGCAGGAGCTGCTCACCTTCGTGCAGGGCTTTGCGTTCTCGAAGTTCGGTATGGTCGTGTTCATCTGCGTGGTCAGCTGTGTGCTCGGCATGATCATTCCCGGCTCGTCCATCGTGGTCACGTTTGGCCCGACCTTTATTGCCGCACTCGCGGCTGTCGGCGTGGAGCCCCTGCTCGCCGCCGCGATGCTTCCCTGCATCTGTGGCGTGATGTGCGGTATCACACCGCCGCTTGGCCTCGGTATGTACGCCGGTATGTCCATCGCGGAATCGGATTTCGGCAAGACCTTCAAGAACAACCTGTGGTGGGTTGCCGCCCAGTTTATTCTGCAAGTTGTTGTCCTGATGGGCTGGCTGCCCGTCTTCGGTCTGTAACCACAACTGACGCCTTGCAAAAACGAGCGCAAAGCCGCACGGATAAAGGCGGCGTGCGAAACCATGACAGGGTTCGAATCCTGTCATACTAAGATAACAAACCACAAAGCGCCGAAAATCCGCCGTTTTAGGCAGGTTCGAATGCATCAGTTGTGGTTAAGGAGGCAATCGAGATGAAAGAAACACTGAAAAAGATAGCGGATGTTTGCAAGTTGATCTTCGGCTACGGCATTATGATCACGCTGTTTTTGGGCGGCCTTACCTTTTTGGGGTATGTGGCGGCACTCGTCATCGGCGGTGATACCGCTACCGCCATTTGCACCTTCCTGTACAAAACGCTGATCCCGATCATCACCTACGCCACCTCGATCTTGGTGCTGTTCGGTCTCGTATCGATGTATCTGGCGGGCGAGAAAGCCCTCACCCCCGACAAAAAACCGAAAACGAAATGACTGAAGAAAACGCCCCGCACGACCGTGCGGGGCGTTGCTTATTTGGTGAGCAATTCAATGGCGTACTTCGCGTATTCCGACAGGTATTGGCCGCGGCGCGTGACCGCCGCCGACTGTCGGGAATAGGTGTTGTTTTTGATGGTGTACAGTGTGATGCGTTGATCGGACAGAAAATCCTCGATAAAGGGGAGCGGCAGGACGGCGGCACCGACACCGGCAACGGCCAGCTGCCACGCCGCCGATAAACTCTTGACCTGCGCGGCGACGGTGGGTTGCACGGCGGCTGCGGCACAGATCTTATCAAAGACCTGCCGCAGCTCCTGTGTTTCGCCGACCACCACGAAGGGAAGCTCTCGGCAATCGGTCAGATCCACCTCGCGCAAGGCGCCGTTTGGCACCGACGGCAGTGTCGCGGCTAAGTCGTTCGGCACGGCGAGCACCAAGGTCTCCGATTCGATGGGCACCGCGTCCAACACCGATTCATCCACCGGCAGATTTAAGATCGCCAGATCGAATTTTCCATCTGCCGCGTCGCGGCGAAGTCCCGCGCTGTCATCCTCACGCAGCACGACCTGCACACCGGGAAATTGTTCGCGGATCGCTTTCACGATCTTCGGCATCAGATACATGCACCGAAACGGCGATACCCCGATGGTCAGCCGCCCCGCTTCGCCGGACTTGAACTGTTCCAGTGTGCGGAGCAGTTGATCCTCTCGGTACACCATATTCTTCGCTTCTTCGATAAAATACGCACCGGCGGGTGTCAGCGACAGGGGAGAGGTCGAGCGGTCAAACAGCTTGACACCGAGCTCCTGCTCCAGTGCCCCGATCTGCTTGCTCAGTGCCGGCTGCGAAATGTGCAGCTCGTCGGCAAGCTGTGAGAAGCTCAGCACCTCGGCGAGCCGCACCGCGTATTCCCATTGACGGCGGTTCATATACCGTCACCTCCCTCGACGCGTGGCGATCAGCACCAGGCTTGCATTGAGCAGACAAAGCAGGCACAGAACACCGATCATCATTTTTGCGATCGTGTTGTTGATAAAATCCATTGACGGGTTAAAGTAATCGAAGAGCAGCAGCGTTGCCAGCACGAGCGCCAGAATGATCGCCGCGTGCGCGAGGATGCGGGGGATATGTCGCTTCACGGTTATTCTACCTCCCCGATGTACAAAATGTCACTGACGGCTCTGCCGTCGTTATACGGTTGGTTGACGATCTCGCCGTCAAACGCCATCTGCGCGGTCTGACCGCCGTCCAGATTATACGCGACGGTACAGCCTAAGCTTTTCATGAGATTCGCCAGATCCACCATGGTCAGCCCCTCGGAATACCCTTCGGAACGCCCGTCCACCACGACGAACGCATAATGCCCCGGCTCGTAATATCCGATGGCACAGCGGGGATGCGCTTTGGCGAGATAGCCGGAATACGAGGTGATCGGGCTTCCGTCTTTTTGGAACAGCGACGGCCCGAAGCTCCACGCCTGCCACGCGCCGTTTTCCGTCTCAGCGGCGGCGTCAAAGGCTTCTCCGTCGTAAAAGATCTTCATGGTACCGTCACGGTACAGCACGCACACGTCGCCGTCGTTGGTGGACTGACGGTACAGCGTGCCGTTGCGAATCACCGTGCGGGACGCGTTCATGCCGTAGTAATCGCCCGAAGTGGCGAGGATCGCGTTGTGGCGTTCGGCAATGGACAGCACGCCCTCCTTAATATTCTTCCCGAAGGTGTCCTTTGCAAACGCAGTGCGGAAGCAGTCGATCGAGTTTACGTAGACGTCCGCCACGTAATAGGTGACGAGCTCGTCACCCTCACCCAAGGTGCGCTGTTCCACCGTGACGGCGATGTTGGGACTGGTGTACGAGCTGTCGGTCTTGACGGCCTCAGCAGTGAACGGGGCGGAGATGCCGCCGTCGGTATCCGGTTCTTCGGTATCCCCGTCGGTGACGGGGGGAACGATCGGCTCCGGAGTGTCAAGCGAGAACGGAATCACGTGATGAAACAGCGCAAACACACACAGCAGCGCACCGGCGATCACGACGTCCAACGCAAAGGGAAGCCACCGCGGTGCACGGCGACGGTACTGCCTGCGCTGCTGCTGTAAGGTGCGCTGGCGTTCGGCTTCTTCTTCGATCCGTTGCTCCAGTGTGATACCGGCCATCGCTCGACTCCCCCTTTTTTTCAGAATACCCACCTATTATACAACGAAATACGACCGGAGTCTATGAATTTTTTCTGAAATTCGTCAACTTTTCACCGCCGAAATTTCAAACTTGACGAAAGCGCTATATATGGTATAAAATAGAACATATATGACTCTATATTTAGACCAAGGTAAGGAGAAAAACATGGCCACGAAAAAGCCAAGCTACGATAACGAAAGCATATCCTCGCTCAAGGGTGCCGACCGCGTACGCAAGCGTCCGGCGGTCATCTTCGGCTCGGACGGACTGGAAGGCTGTCAGCACGCGGTGTTTGAGATCCTGTCCAACTCCATCGACGAGGCGCGCGAGGGACACGGCAACAAGATCGTCACCACGCGGTTTGAGGACGGCTCCATTGAGGTGCAGGACTTCGGCCGCGGCATTCCCGTCGATTTCAACCAGAAAGAAAACCGCTACAACTGGGAGCTCGTTTTCTGTGAGCTGTACGCGGGCGGTAAATACAACACCAACGGCGGCGAAAACTACGAGTTCTCGCTCGGACTTAACGGTCTGGGCGCGTGCGCCACGCAGTATTCGTCCGAGTATATGGACGTCGAGGTGCGCCGCGACGGCTTTCGGTACACCCTGCATTTTGAAAAGGGCGAGAACGTCGGCGGGCTCACAAAGGAGCCGTACGCGAAACGCGATACCGGCACCACCATCCGCTGGAAGCCCGACCGCGAGGTGTTCACCGACACGGCGGTGCCGATCACCTATTTTGAGGATATTATCAAACGGCAGGCGATCGTCAACCCCAATCTGCTGTTCGTGCTGAAGGATCAAAAGGGCCGCGGCTTTGAAACGAAAGAATTCGTGTACCAGAACGGTATCGCGGATTACGTCGCTGAGCTCGTCGGCGAGGAGTCCATGACCGACGTACAGGTGTGGACGGCGGAGCGGCGCGGCCGCGACCGCGCGGACAAGGACGAGTACAAGGTCAAGTTCAACGTGGCGATGTGCATCTCGAACAAGCTCAACCTTTTGGAATACTACCACAACTCCAGTTGGCTGGAGCACGGAGGCGCACCGGAAAAAGCGGTGCGCTCGGCGTTCGTGTCGCAGATCGACACGTATTTAAAGCAAAGCGGCAAGTATTTAAAGAACGAAAGCAAGATCACCTTTCAGGACGTGCAGGATTGCTTAGTGCTGGTGTCGTCGTCCTTCTCCACGCAGACCTCGTACGAGAACCAGACCAAAAAAGCGATCACTAACACCTTTATTCAGGAAGCCATGACGAAATTCCTGAAAGACCGTCTGGAAGCGTATTTTCTGGAAAACAAGGCGGAAGCCGACCGCATGTGCGATCAGGTGCTCATCAACAAGCGCAGCCGCGAAAAAGCGGAGACCACCCGCTTAAACCTTAAAAAGACCCTGCAATCGGGCAACGATCTCGCGTCCCGCGTGCCGGGCTTCGTGGATTGCAGAACCCGCGACGTTTCTCAGCGCGAGCTGTTCATCGTGGAGGGTAAATCCGCTATGGGCGCGTGTATTCAGGCGCGCAACTCGGAATTTCAGGCGGTCATTCCCGTCCGCGGTAAGATACTCAACTGTTTAAAAGCGGAATTCGATAAGATCTTCAAAAGCGAGATCATCGTCAACCTGTTAAAGGTGATGGGCTGCGGCGTGGAGGTCAAGTCGAAATCCAACAAAAATTTAGCGACCTTCGACTTGTCGGCACTGCGCTTTTCCAAGATCATCATCTGTACCGACGCCGACGTGGACGGCTTCCAGATCCGCACGCTGATACTGGCGATGCTGTATCGGCTGACGCCCACGCTGATCGAGCAGGGGTACGTGTTTATCGCGGAGACCCCGCTGTATGAGATCAACACCAAGACCGATACCTATTTTGCGTACAACGACCGCGAGAAAGCCGAGATCTTGGAGGAGATCGGCGATACCAAATACACCATTCAGCGCTCCAAGGGACTTGGTGAAAACGAGCCGGCAATGATGTCGCTGACCACCATGAACCCGCCGACGCGTCGGCTCATCAAGGTCAACCCCTGTGACGTCGAGAAAACCGCCGAGCTGTTCGACGTGCTTTTGGGCGACGATCTGGACGGCCGTAAGCGTATGATCGCGGAGCACGGCGCGGAGTATCTGGATATGCTGGATCTGGAATGAGAGGAGGGACGTAAAGAATGGCGAAAAAGAAAAAAGAACCCGAACAAACGACGGGCGGCCTGCCGTCAAACGCGCACATTGCGGGTGCGGGCGAGGTGGAGCAGCAAGCCATCACCGACACGCTTTTGGAAAACTATATGCCGTACACGATGAGTGTTATTATGTCCCGCGCGATTCCGGAGATCGACGGCTTCAAGCCGTCCCATCGCAAGCTCTTGTACACGATGTACAAGATGGGGCTGTTAAACGGCTCGCTTATCAAATCCGCGAACATCGCGGGTCAGACGATGCGGCTCAACCCCCACGGCGACGCCGCCATCTACGATACGATGGTGCGCCTGTCCCGCGGTAACGAATCGCTGCTGCACCCGTACGTGGAGTCCAAGGGTAACTTCGGTAAGGCGTATTCGTCGGACATCGAATGCGCCGCCTCGCGTTACACCGAGGCAAAGCTCGCGCCGATCGCCGGTGAGCTGTTCCGCGATATCGACAAGGAGACCGTCGATTTCGTGGACAACTACGATAACACGATGAAAGAGCCGTCGCTCCTACCGGTGACCTTCCCGTCGATCCTCGTTAACAACAACTTAGGCATCGCGGTCGGTATGGCGAGCAACATCTGCTCGTTCAATCTCGCCGAGGTGTGCGAGACCGCCGTCGCGCTCTTAAAGGACTCCGAGCACGATATCCTGTCCACCCTGCAGGCGCCGGATTTCCCCAGCGGCGGACAGCTCATCTACAACCGCGACGATTTAGAGAAGATCTACAACACAGGCCGCGGCAGTGTGCGCGTGCGCGCGGTGTACAGCTACGACAAATCAAGCAACTGTATCGACGTCACGCAGATCCCGTATTCCACCACGGTGGAGGCGATCGTGTCCAAGGTGACCGAGCTCGTCAAGGCGGGCAAGCTGCGCGAGGTGAACGACATCCGCAACGAGACCGACTTAAACGGCCTTAAGATCACCATTGACTTAAAACGCGGCACCGATCCCGACAAGGTGATGCATAAGCTCTACGCCGCCACACCGCTGGAGGATTCCTTCGGCTGTAACTTCAACGTGCTGATCGCGGGTGTGCCGCAGGTGCTCGGCGTGCGTGCACTGCTCGAAGAATGGACGGCGTTCCGTATCGAATGTGTCCGCCGCCGCGTGGTGTACGACTTAAACCGCGCGAAGGAAAAACTGCATCTCTTACGCGGTCTGCAGAAGATATTGTTGGATATCGACAAAGCCGTGCGCATCGTTCGCGAGACCGAGGAGGAGGCGGAGGTCGTGCCGAACCTGATGATCGGCTTCGGCATCGACGAGATCCAGGCGGAATACGTAGCCGAGATCAAGCTGCGTCACTTAAACCGCGAGTATATCTTAAAGCGGCTGGATGAGGTGGAACGCTTAGAAGCGGAGGTCGAGGATCTTGAAGCGATCCTTGGTAGCCGCAGCCGTGTTAAGACCATCATCATCGAGGAGTTGCGCGCGGTGGCGAAAAAATACGGTCAGCCGCGCAAGACCACGCTCATCTACGCCACCGATCTCAAGGAAGAAAAGCAAGCGGCAGAGGAGCTCGTTCCGGATTATCCGTGTACGCTGTTCTTCACCGCGGGCGGCTATTTCAAAAAGATCACCCCGCAGTCACTCCGTATGAGCGGCGAGCATCGGCTCAAAGAGGGCGACAGCATCGCTCAAGCCGTGGAGACCACCAACCGTATGGATTTGTTGTTCTTCAGCGATGCGGGCACGGTGTACAAGTCCAAGGCCGCCGATTTTGGCGATACCAAGGCGAGCGCGATGGGCGATTTCGTGGCTGCCAAGCTCGGCTTTGACGACGGCGAAAACGCCGTTCGTATGGTGGTCACCGAAAAATACACCGGCTACATGCTGTTCTTCTTTGAAAACGGCAAGGTCGCCAAGGTGGATATGGCGTCCTACGCCACCAAGCAGAACCGCCGCAAGCTGATCGCCGCGTATTCGGTGAAATCGCCGCTTGTTGCGATGTTCCACGTCGAGGAGGATCGCGAGTTTATGCTGATCTCCACCTCCGGCAGACGGCTGATCGTGCACACCGGCGCGATCGCGCCCAAGACCACCCGTGATACGCAGGGCGTGCAGGCGATGACGCTCAAGGGTCAGCACCGCTTAAACGAGGTCGTCCCGTTTGAGGATTCCATGTCGGTAAAAGCGGCACGCTATCGCACCAAGTCCCTGCCCGCTGCAGGTGCCACGCCCCTTGCCGAGGACGTCGGCGAACAAATGACGTTGTTATAAAAAATCGTTGCCGAACGGAAACCCGTTCGGCAACGAGGCGACGAATACGGCAAACGCAAGTGGATCTGTATTCGCGCCGAGTTTAGATTGCCCCGTCTCGGTGAAAAACATACATTCCGAGTTACAAAAAATTCTGCTTGCGTTTTCTTATATAGTATGCTATTATATTAGTTGCATTTCAGTTTTCGTTGGATTTAGGAGGAATTCTCATGACAGTTTGGGAATATATTATCGGTGCGGTCATCATCGTCTTTGCGCTGATCATCATTGCGGTCATTTTGTTGCAGGAGGGCAATCAGTCCAATCTGGGTGCCATTTCCGGCGCTGCCGAGAACTTTATGGATAAGGGCAGAGCCCGCACGTTGGACGCGTTTTTATCCAAATGGACCAAGGTGCTTGCCATCACGTTCTTCGTGCTGGTGTTCCTCGGTATGCTCGTCACCAAGTTTTTGGGCGCGTAAGTAGTTCCATAACCAAACGAAGCGCGTTGCCGTACGGCAACGCGCTTTTTGTTTCGTCCTGTTTCTGCCGCACCTTTGGTGTTAGGGGGTGCAATACGCACCGCCCCCAAATTTTAGTAGGGCAGGGCCTTGGTCCTGCCGCCACATTGTGCAAGCTACAAAAGCGTACACCGCGCACCTCGAAGTCGAGGGGCATATCTCCGCCCTTGTCTACATAAACTCAAACAGGAGGTGGACAACGTGGGCGTAACGATTCTTCTGTGGTGTGTGGCGGCGTTACTCGCCGTCGGCGCGCTGATCGGGGCGATCAAAACGGGGCGGCCGATCCGTGCGCTGCTCGGCAGTGCTCTGCAGGGCGCGTGTGCGCTGGCGGCAGTGAACGTGACCGGTATGTTCACCGGCGTGTCGCTGGGGCTGAACCTTTTATCGGGCATCGCGTGTGCGGCGGCGGGCGTACCGGGCGTGGTCACCCTGTTGCTTCTCAAACTGATTTTCGGAATCTGATTGCAATATCGGTGGGACTTGTGGTACACTGATAACGGTGATGAAGATGTTACTGAAAAGCAAAACGCTGACGGCGCACGAAACAAACGGCGTCGTGTACTATACGTTCCCGCCGTTTGACGCGGTGCCGTTCGTGCGGCACGGGTTTTCCACCCGTCTGGGCGGGGTGAGCACCGGCACCTATGCGAGTATGAATTTGAGCTTCACGCGCGGCGACGATCCTGCCGCCGTGCGCGCAAACTTTGATCGGTTTTGCACGGCGATCGGCGTGAGCAGCGAAAACGCGGTGGTATCCGCGCAGGAGCACCACACCGCTATTCATAACGCGACGGCGGCGGATCGCGGCAGAGGGGTTATCCGAGAGCGCGGGTATACGGATATCGACGGCCTTTTAACGGACGAGCCGGACGTGGTGCTGTTCACGCAGTACGCAGACTGTGTCCCGCTGTTTTTCGTCGATCCTAAGCGGCGGGTGGTAGGAACCTCCCACGCCGGCTGGCGCGGCACCGCGGCGTGCATCGGCGCCGTCACGGTGGAGCGTATGTGCGCGGATTACGGCTGTAAACGCGAGGATATTTTAGCGGGTATTGCACCGTCCATCGGTCCGTGTTGCTTTGAGGTGGACGCACCCGTGGTCACCGAGTTTCAAAAGCTTCCCTTTTATGACGAGGGCTGTTACAAGCCGGTCGGCGCGGATAAAGCGATGATCGATCTTTGGGAGGTCAACCGCCGCACACTGGTGGAGGCGGGCGTTAAACCGGAGCATATCACCGTGACCGACCTGTGCACCAAATGCCACTCCGACGTGTTTTGGTCACACCGTATCACAGGGCCACAGCGCGGCAGTCTGGCGGGTGCGATCGCCATTACGGAACGCAAGTAGGAGTGAGCGTTGCTTGCCCGTGAGATGGGTACAAACCGCAACAAAACAGCGGAGAGAATCGTTCGATTCTCTCCGCTTCTTTTATGATATATCAGATCTTCGGCAGGCTTGCCGCGGCGACGGACTGACCGACGCGGCGGATCTTTTCATCCGGCAG
>CAYZXC010000023.1:0-16076 GCA_964482275.1 uncultured Eubacteriales bacterium | reverse complement strand
CTATCCGCTGATCGACGGTCACGGTAACTTTGGTTCGATCGACGGTCACCCGGCTGCTGCTTATCGTTATACCGAAGCGCGCATGAGCAAGATGGCGCTGGATATGTTAGCGGATATCGAGAAGGAAACGGTAGATTTTACGCCAAACTTCGACGATACCACCGAGGAGCCCGTGGTCCTGCCGTCGCGTTTCCCGAACCTGCTCGTCAACGGTTCGGTGGGTATTGCGGTCGGTATGGCGACCAACATCCCGCCGCACAACCTGCGTGAGGTCGTGGATGGCATTTGCTTGCTCATCGACAACCCCGAAGCCGGTCTGCCGGAGATCATGGAGTGCATCAAGGGCCCCGATTTCCCGACGGGCGGCGTTATCATGGGCTATTCGGGCATCCGTGCCGCCTATGCGACGGGTCGCGGCCGCATCATCGTGCGCGCCAAGACCGAGATCGAGGAGCACAACGACCGGTTCCGTATCGTGGTGTCCGAGATCCCGTATCAGGTGAACAAATTAAATCTTGTCAAATCCATCATCGAGCTGGCGGACGAGAAACGCATCGAGGGTATCCGCGACGTCGTCGACCATTCCAGCCGTGAGGGTATGCGCATCGTTATTGATCTGAAAAAGGACGCCAATCCGCAGGTCGTGCTTAATCAGCTGTTTGCGTATACGCAGATGCAGGTCACCTTCGGTGCGATCATGCTGTCGCTCGTAAACGGTGTGCCGCGCATCCTCACGCTCAAGGAGATGCTGGAGGAATATATCAAGTTCCAGTGCGAGGTCATCACCCGCCGCACGATATTTGATTTGCGAAAAGCCAAAGAGCGCGAGCATATCGTGGAAGCGCTCAAGGTCGCGGTGGATTTTATCGACGAGGTCATTGCCATTATCCGCGGATCAAAAGATACCGCGGATGCCAAGCAAAGGCTCATGGAACGCTTCGGTTTTGACGACGTTCAAGCGGAGGCCATCGTGCAGATGCGTTTGCGTCAGCTGTCGGGCTTGGAGCGTCAGAAGATCGAGGATGAGCTCGCCGCACTGCGCGCGAAGATCGCGGAACTGCAGAGCATCCTTGAGGATGAAATGAAGATCAAGGCGATCGTGAAGGACGAGTGCCTCAAGATGCGTGATAAGTACGGCGATGATCGCCGCACCGAGATCTCGATGGTGTCGGGTGAAGTGGATATTGAGGATCTCATTCCGGTGGAGGAATGTGTGCTCACGATGTCCCAGCTTGGTTACATCAAGCGTCAGCCGGTGGACTTGTACAAGGCACAGCGCCGCGGCGGCCGCGGTATCAAGGGCATGACGACGCGGGAAGAGGACGTCACCCAAACGATGTTCCTGTGCTCCAGCCACGATATCGTGATGTTCTTTACCTCGGCAGGTCGCGTGTACCGCCTCAAATGCTATGAGGTGCCGGAAGGCAGCCGCACTTCAAAGGGAATGAACATTGTCAATCTGTTGCCGCTGACCGGCGATGAAAAGGTCACGGCGATGATCCGTGTGACGGAATTTGAAGACGACAAATACCTGTGTATGGTCACCCGCCGCGGCGTGATCAAGCGCACACGGCTTAACGCGTACAGCAACGCCCGCAAGAGCGGTCTGATCGCAGTCGACCTGGACGAGGGCGACGAGCTCGCGTGGGTGCACGTCACCGACGGCTATCAGAAGCTGTTGGTGGGTACGCGCAAGGGTATGGCGATCTGCTTTGACGAAAACGACGCCCGCGTGGTGGGACGTACCGCCCGCGGTGTGAAGGCGATCACGCTTTCTGAGGACGACGAGGTCGTCGGTATGGCGATCCGCGACGAGAATAATCTGTTGCTCACGGTCACCGAGACCGGTTACGGCCGACTCAGCGAATTTGCCGATTACCGCGTGCAGTCTCGCGGCGGTAAGGGCCTTACCAACTACCACACCGAGGAATACGGCGATGTTGCCGCGATCCGTATGGTGAACGTGGACGACGATATCATCCTCATTTCGTCCGGCGGTATCATCATCCGCTTGGCGGCGGCGGAGATCCGTCAGTGCCGCCGTCCGTCCAAGGGCGTGCGGGTGATGCGCGTGGAAGAAGGTACGCGTATCGTGTCGCTGGCACAGGTCCCGCACGAGGATGAAGAGGAAGCCGAAGTCGGTGAAGAAGCACAAGCGCCGACGGAGGAAGCGCCCGCCGAGCCGCAGGGTGAATGATGGTATCAATTATTGCGGCGATCTCCACACCGATGGCACCCGCCGGTCTGGGGGTTATACGCCTTTCCGGTGCGGGTGCAATCGAAATCGCATCGTCGGTGTTCAAACCCCTTGACAATGAGAGGCAGCTGACCGCCCTTTCGGGTTACCGCGCCGCCTACGGGCGGGTGGCGGATGCCGACGGCACGATCGACGAATGTATCGCAACGGTATTCCGCGCACCGCACAGTTATACCGGTGAGGACGTGGTGGAGCTTTCCTGCCACGGCGGACTGTATTTGCTGCAGCGCACCCTACGTGCGCTGTTTGCCGCCGGTGCCAGGCCGGCAGAAGCGGGCGAGTTTACCCGCCGCGCGTTTATGAACGGCAAGTTCGACCTTACACAGGCGGAATCAGTGATGACACTGATCGAAGCGAACGGCAGACTTGCCGCCAAAACCGCCTTAACGGTGCGTGAAGGTGCGCTGTTTCAACGGTTAACAACGGTCAAGGACTCGCTGATCGCGTTGCAGGCACAGTTCTCCGCGTTCGTGGATTATCCGGATGACGATATTCCGGAGCTCGGCCGCGAGGCGCTGGAAACAGAACTGAAAAAGGCACAGCAGCAGCTTGTTAGCCTGCTTTCGACCTACGATGCCGGTCGCGTGCTGCGCGAGGGCGTAGACACCGCGATCGTGGGTAGCCCGAACGTGGGAAAATCCACCGTGATGAACCTGCTCAGCGGTTGTGAGCGCAGTATCGTGACCCCGATCGCCGGCACCACCCGCGACGTGGTGGAGGAGACCGTGCGGGTCGGGGAGGTCTGTCTGCGGCTATCGGATACCGCGGGTATCCGCGAAACCGATGATACGGTGGAGGCGCTCGGCGTTGAGCGGTCACGCCGTCGGTTGGAATCCGCGGCGCTGATACTGGCGGTGTTTGACGCGTCGCGTCCGTTATCCGAGGACGATAAGGCGCTGATCGAGCAGCTGCCGGCGCACGGCACGATCGCTTTACTTAACAAACAGGATCTTAACAAACAGATCGATGATACACGCATTAAAGACAAGTTCCGGTATACCGTCGAATTACAGGCGGCGAACGGAATCGGTCTTACCGAGCTCACTGCCGCGATCCACGCGGTGACCGGTATCGATCGCTTGAACGATGCCGAGCCGGTGCTTGCCACCGAACGCCAGCGGTACTGCGTGTGCCGAGCGGCGGACGGCGTGGAGGAAGCGCTTGCCGCGCTGCAAAGCGGGATGACGCTGGACGCGGTATCCGTCAGCGTGGACGGCGCCATCGGCGCTGTGCTGGAGCTGACGGGAGAGAGAGCCACCGAAGCAGTGGTGGACGGTATTTTTGCCCGCTTCTGTGTCGGAAAGTAAACAGAAAAAAGCCCTGTCGCAAGGCGACAGGGCTTTTCAGAAAACAACTTATTTAATGAGCGTACCCATTGCGTTCATACCCGCAGCAGCGGCGTTGGATTCATCGGTATCGATGTGCATCGCGAGCGCAAAGTTGCTGTTGACACGAACCACGACGTCACCGAAGATCAGGGAACGGTCGTCGGACTCAACCTTTACCGAAACGACGTCCTTATCCTTCACGTCGAATTCGGCGGCGTCTTCGGGAGTCATATGAATGTGACGCTTTGCAACGATCACACCCTCGGCAAGCTCGACCTCGCCGCAGGGACCGACCAGCTTGCAGCCGCCGGAATTCGCGGTGTCACCGGATTCACGGATGGGAGCGACAACGCCGATGGAACGCGCATCCGTTAAGGAGATCTCTACCTGTGTAGACGGACGGACGGGACCTAAGATGCTGACGCCGGTGAGCGTCTTTTTCGGGCCGACAACGTCCACACGCTCGGCGCAGGCGTACTGACCGGGCTGAGAAAGCTCTTTTTTCACCGTCAGCTCATAACCTTTTCCAAACAGAATGTCCAGATGCTCGCGCGACACGTGCAGGTGACGGGCTGATGTTTCAACTAATACTTGTTTTGCCATTTATATATCCCCAATCTTCATAATCTCTGCATAAAACTGTATCATAAACCCCATCATTTGTCAAGGAAGGTTACTATGGATCAGAACTGGAACATGCTAAAAAGTCAATGCTTGGAATGCCGCGCCTGCGGTCTGTGCGAAACCCGTCACAATGTTGTGTTCGGTGTGGGTGATCCGCAGGCGGAGGTGCTGTTTATCGGCGAGGGCCCCGGTGAAAACGAGGATCTGCAGGGTGAGCCGTTTGTGGGCAGAGCCGGCAAGCTGTTGGATCTGATGCTGGAGGCGGTGGGGCTTTCCCGTAAGCACAATATCTATATCGCCAATATGGTCAAATGCCGCCCGCCCCAAAACCGTGATCCCCTGCCTCAGGAGCAGGAGGCGTGTGCACACTGGCTGGCAGAGCAGATCCGGTTGATCTCTCCGAAGATCGTGGTATGCCTCGGCCGTATTGCGGCGTTTCATTTCATTTCGCCGGATTTCAAGGTCACGCGGCAGCACGGCGAATTTATTGAAAAAGACGGTATTTTGTACATGGGCATGTTCCATCCGGCGGCGATCTTACGCAATCCAAACCAGAAGCCGGTGGCGTTCGAGGATTTTGTGAAGCTGCGGGATAAGGTTTTGGAGATCTGCACCCGCACCACACTGAATTTTGATTAAAAACGGAGCGAATGATGAAACGATGGTTACGCCGCGTATCTGCGGTGCTGTTGGGAATAAGCTTGTTACTCGCGGCGTTTCCGGTCGCGGGTGCCGAGTTGCGCTACGACTACCCTGCCGATGAGGATCCGATCGAGTCCCCTTCTGCGGTTATGCTGTATATGGGGGTCAAGCCGGAGCAGGACGTCTATCTGTATGAAAAGGATGCCGATAAGACCTATGAGCCGGGCGCGTTGATGCGCGTTGCCATGATCGGCTATGCGATGCAGCTGATTGAAGAACAGCAATTGGATATGGATACTGCCACCGGCACCTACACGCTGGAGCTGTTCAACCATTACGTTGCGGGAACGGGACTCCACGTGGCACTGATGAATTTCGGCGAGACCTGGAAGATCAAAGACTTGTTGACGCTTTGCACCATCCAGACTGCTGCCGACTGCGCGGTGACGCTCGCCGCGGCGCTCAGCGGCTCACCGGAGGCGTTCGTAGAGGGGCTCAACCTGTATGCGCAGGAGCTGGGCTGTACCAACTCCCATTTCACGAATGTGATCGGCCTTAACGAGGACGGTCAATATATGTCGGCAAGGGACGCGGCGGTGTTTTCCCGCGCGGCGATGCAGTACACAGAGCTGCGCAACGCGCTGGAGCTGACACAGTATACCGTCACGCCGGTGTCCGGCGGCAGTACGCGCAGCTGGCCGACAAGCTGTGATTTTATCCGCCAGTCGTCGGAGGCGTTCTACACTTACGCCCTCGGCGGCAAGACGGGCGGAACATTAAGCGAACTGTCGTTGATGGCGTTCGGCGGCAACAACGGTTACGAATATATGGCGATCGTGATGGGTGCCCCCCGCAAGGACGATAAGGGCAACATGACCAATATCGCGTATGCGGATGCGCGTCGCCTGATCCGCTGGGGCCTTTTGGATTTCCGCTATGAAACATTAGCGCGCAAGAGCGAGCCCGTCGGCCGCATCACCGTGCGCGATTGTGCCGAGCGCAGCAGTATCACCTTGGTGCCGGTCAGTGATCTTGCCACGGTACTGGGGGAATCGGTGAACAGCGAGGATATCACCCGTCGGGTGGTCACAACGGAAGACGAATGTGTCGCCCCGGTAGAAGCGGGACAGGTTCTCGGAACGCTGGAGCTGTATCTCGGCGAGGAGCTGGTCGGCTCGGTACCGGTGGCGGCGGGGGAGAGCGCCTCGCGCAGCTTCCTGTATGCCGCGTGGTGCGATGTGCGTGATTTTCTGTTCTCCGGTTGGACGCTGGCGATTCTCATTATTTTGATTTTAGCGGTGGCGGGCTATGTAGTGCTCAATGTGCGTTACAACCGCAACCGCAACCGAAAATGGCGAAGCTGAGCCATGAACCGCACGAAATTCGTGCGGTTTTTTCGTCTTATTTTAGTTTATTCGTTAAATTTTCGTCAAAGTCTTGAAAAACAGGAAAAAACAGGGTAAAATAACTCTGATATGGGTCGTTTTTCCGGTGGGAAAAGGGACACCGATAAGAAAGGGGAATCCTCATGAATCTCTTAAATAAGAAAACCGTGGAAGATCTGCAGGTAAAGGGCAAGCGCGTTCTGGTGCGCTGCGATTTCAACGTGCCGCTGAAAAACGGCGTTATCACGGATGAAAACCGCATCGTCGCGGCTCTTCCCACGATCAAGTATTTGATGGATCAGGGCGCGAAGGTCATTCTGTGCTCCCATCTCGGCAAGCCGAAGGGCGAGCCCAAGCCGGAATATTCGCTGGCACCGGTCGCCGTGCGCCTGAGCGAGAAGCTCAGCTGCAAGGTCGTGTTCGCGGCTGACGACGAGGTTGTCGGCGAGAATGCCCGCAAAGCGGTCGAGGCGATGAAGGACGGCGAGATCGTGCTGTTGCAGAACACCCGCTACCGTGCAGAGGAGACTAAGAACGGCGAGGCGTTCTCCAAAGACCTCGCATCCCTGTGCGATCTGTTCGTGAACGACGCGTTCGGTGCGGCGCACCGCGCACACTGCTCCACCGTCGGTGTGGCATCCTATGTGGAGGAATCCGCGAACGGCTACCTGATGGCGAAGGAGATCCAGTTCCTCGGCAACGCCGTGGAAAATCCCGTTCGTCCCTTCGTTACCATCCTCGGTGGTGCGAAGGTTGCGGACAAGCTGAACGTTATCGAAAACCTGCTCAACAAAGCGGATACCCTCATCATCGGCGGCGGTATGGCGTATACCTTCCTCGCTGCCAAGGGTTACTCGGTCGGCACTTCTCTGCTGGACACCGAGAAGATCGACTACTGCCGCGAGATGCTCGCCCGTGCCGAGCAGAAGGGCGTCAAGCTCCTGTTGCCGGTCGATTGCAAGATCGCGAAAGCGTTCCCCGATCCGATCGACGGACCGATCGACGTTGAGGTCGTGGCGGCGGATGCGATCCCCGCGGATATGATGAGTCTGGATATCGGCCCGAAAACGGCTGAGCTGTTTGCAAACGAAGTGAAATCCGCGAAGACGGTTGTGTGGAACGGCCCGATGGGCGTGTTTGAGAACCCTGTTCTGGCAGAAGGCACCATCGCAGTTGCGAAAGCGCTTGCGGAGACCGATGCGACCACCATCATCGGCGGCGGCGACTCGGCGGCGGCTGTCAATACGCTGGGCTTTGGCGATAAGATGAGCCACATCTCCACCGGTGGCGGCGCTTCTCTGGAATTTTTGGAGGGCAAAGAGCTTCCCGGCATCGTTGCTATGAGTGATAAATAATCCGAGAAAGGATAGGAATAGTAGTATGGGTAAGTATGTTATCGCGGGTAACTGGAAAATGAACAAGACCCCTGCAGAGGCTGTTGAACTGATCGAAGCGATCAAACCGTTGGTTGCAGACGCGACCTGCGACGTGGTTGTCGGTGTTCCGTTCGTGGATCTGCCGGCGGCTCTGGAAGCTGTTAAGGGCAGCAAGATCGGCGTTGCCGCTCAGAACTGCCACTGGGAGAAATCCGGTGCGTACACCGGTGAGATCTCCGCTGAGATGCTGAAAGCGATGGAGGTCGGCTACGTGATCCTAGGTCACAGTGAGCGCCGCACCTATTTCGGTGACACCGACGTCACCGTTCAAAAGCGTATGCGCGCAGCGCTGGATGCGGGTCTCACCGTCATCCTGTGCGTGGGCGAGTACCTCGAACAGCGTGAGCAGGGCATCACCGGCGAGATCGTCGCGATGCAGACCAAGGTCGCACTCGGCGGTGTGTCCGAAGAGGAACTTGCTCGCGTGATCATCGCGTACGAGCCGGTCTGGGCAATCGGTACCGGCCGCACCGCTACGGCACAGCAGGCAAACGAGGTCTGCGCACAGATCCGCGACGTCATTGCGGGCCTGTACAACGCGGATGCCGCAAAAGCCGTCACCATCCAGTACGGCGGTTCGATGAACGCGGCAAACGCGGCAGAGCTGCTCGCACAGTCTGACGTCGACGGCGGCTTGATCGGCGGCGCTTCGCTGAAGCCCGCGGACTTTGCCACCATCGTCGCGGCGGCGAAATAAGTTACGTTTTCAACACCGGGCGCAAGGTTTGTTAAAAATCTTGCGCCCCTCTAATGAGGAGAAGCAAGATGAAAAAACCTTTAGTGCTGATTATTATGGACGGCTTCGGTCTGAACGACGGTGTGATGGGCAATGCCATCAAAGCCGCCAACACCCCGAATCTTTCCAAGATCTTTGCGGAAAATCCCTTTACTGCGATCGGTGCATCCGGTATGGATGTCGGTCTGCCGGACGGGCAGATGGGCAACAGCGAGGTCGGTCATACCAACATCGGTGCCGGCCGCGTGGTGTACCAGGAGCTGACCCGCATCACCAAATCCATTAACGACGGCGATTTCTTTGAGAACGCCGCACTGAAAAATGCGATGGACAACGCCAAGGGCGAGAAAGCCCTGCACCTGATCGGTCTGTTGTCCGACGGCGGTGTGCACAGTCACCTGACACATCTGTACGGCCTGTTGGAGATGGCGAAGAAAAGCGGCGTTTCCAATGTGTTTGTGCATTGCCTGATGGACGGCCGCGATGTGCCGCCGACTTCGGGAAAGGATTTCGTGGCACAGCTGCAGGCGAAAATGAACGAGATCGGTGTCGGCAGTGTGGCGACCGTGATGGGCCGTTACTATGCGATGGACCGCGATAACCGCTGGGAGCGCGTGGAAAAAGCCTATGCCGCTATGGTGTACGGCGAGGGCGTGCAGAATACGGACGCGGTGGACGTGATGGCGAGATCGTATGACGAGGGCGTGACCGATGAGTTTGTCGTGCCGGCGGTGTGCGATGAAAACGGCAAGATCAAGGCGGGAGACAGCGTGGTGTTTTTCAACTTCCGTCCCGACCGTGCGCGTGAGATCACCCGCACCTTTGTGGATCCGGAGTTTGCCGGCTTTGAGCGTAAAAACGGCTTCTTTTCGCTCACCTACGTGTGCATGACACAGTACGATGCGACGATGCCGAACGTGGACGTTGCGTTCCGCCCGCAGTCCTTGAACAATACTATGGGCGAGTATCTCGGCAAGAGCGGCAAAACGCAGCTGCGTATCGCGGAGACCGAGAAATACGCACACGTGACGTTCTTCTTCAACGGCGGCGTGGAGCGTGAGTTTGAGGGCGAGGATCGCGTGCTTATTAACTCCCCGAAGGTCGCGACCTACGATCTGCAGCCCGAAATGAGCGCGTATCCGGTGTGTGACGCGGTGGTAGAGCGTATCCGTTCCGGCAAGTACGATGTGATCATCCTCAACTACGCGAACTGCGATATGGTCGGTCACACCGGTGTGTTTGACGCGGCAAAAGCGGCGGTTGAAGCGGTGGATACCTGCGTCGGCAAAACGGTAGATGCCGTTCTGGAAATGGGCGGTGTGGCACTGATCACCGCTGACCACGGCAATGCGGACAAGATGCTGGAGGACGACGGTACGTCGCCGTTCACGGCACACACCACCTATCCGGTACCGTTCTGTGTGGTGGGTCATCCGTGCGAGCTGCGTGAGGACGGCGGTCGCCTGTGCGATATCGCACCCACGATGCTCGAAATCCTGGGCTTGGAGCAACCCGCCGAGATGGACGGACAGAGCCTGATCAAATAAAAATGTTTAGACCGGCTGTTCACAGCCGGTCTTTTCATATAAAAAACTGTTGACCGACGGAAAAAGCGGTGCTACAATGAAATATCATAGACAAAGAGGTGTCGGATATGGATAAGAAGAACATCGACTGGAGCAACCTCGGTTTTGCGTACGTGCAGACCGATAAGCGCTATGTCGCGAATTATAAGGACGGCAAGTGGGACGACGGTGGATTAACGGAGGACGCTACCATCACGATGACCGAATGTGCCGGTGTGCTGCAGTATGCGCAGACCTGCTTTGAGGGACTCAAGGCCTATACCACGGTGGACGGCAAGATCGTTTGCTTCCGCCCCGATATGAACGCCGCCCGTATGGCAGATTCCTGCAAGGGCCTGGAGATGCCGGTGTTTCCGGAGGAGCGCTTTGTAGAGGCGGTCGTGGAGGTCGTCAAAGCCAACAAGGGCTGGGTGCCGCCGTACGGTTCGGGGGCTTCCCTTTATCTGCGCCCGTTTATGTTCGGCAGCAACGCGGTCATTGGCGTGAAACCCGCGACCGAGTATCAGTTCCGCATTTTTGCAACACCGGTCGGCCCGTATTTCAAGGGCGGCGTCAAACCGCTGACTCTGCGTATTTCGGATCTGGACCGTGCCGCACCCAAGGGCACCGGTAACATCAAGGCGGGACTCAACTATGCGATGAGCCTGCGCAACATTGTGGATGCGCACAACTGCGGATACGATGAAAACGTGTACGTGGATTCCGCCACGCGCACCTTTATTGAGGAGACCGGCGGTGCGAATATTATTTTCGTGACCAAAGACGGCAAGCTCGTCACCCCGAAATCCGATACGATCCTTCCCTCCATCACGCGCCGTTCGCTGATGCAGGTGGCGGAGCAGTATTTAGGGATGGAAGTGGAGCAGCGCGAGATCAAGCTGTCCGAGATCGATCAGTTTACCGAATGCGGTCTGTGCGGCACGGCGGCGGTCATCTCGCCGGTCGGCAAGATCGTCGATCACGGCAGAGAGATCGAGTTTGCCGGCATGGGTCCGGTCATTCAGAAATTATATGACACCCTGCGCGGTATCCAGATGGGCGAGATCGAAGGCCCTGCGGGTTGGATCAAAGTTATTGAATAATTATACTTGACACCGTGCTAAAGTAGTGATATAATTTAGCAAATCACTGAATACGATGATGGGGAGAAAGCCGTTTCATTCCCGAATGCAGAGAGTCGGCGGGTGGTGTAAGCCGACAGACGGAGAACGGTATACTGGCCCCGGAGTGCTGATCTGAACAGGACGTTTCCTCAATAGGACGGCCGGCAACCCACCGTTATCCGGGGGCGCGATTGAACGATCGCCGTGAGCGGCCGTATTGTACGGCAAAAAGAGTGGTACCGCAAGGTTTTTACACGATTGTAGAACCCTGTCTCTTTATTTCTAAAGAGGCAGGGTTTTGATGTCTATTCGAGGCTGAAAAGAGGGAATTTCAATGCTAACTATCGACAAGATCTTTCAAGCGTCCACCGTTCTGAAGGATATCATCCGTCCGACCCCGCTTGTCAAGGCATACGGGATCGCACCGGAGTGCACGCTGTATCTGAAACCGGAAAACCTGCAGAATACCGGTTCGTTTAAGCTACGCGGTTCGGGTTATAAGATTGCGATGCTGTCGGAGGAGGAAAAAGCCAAGGGCGTTATCGCCTGCTCCGCCGGTAACCACGCACAGGGCGTGGCGCTTGCGGCGACCAAATGCGGCATTTCCTCGCTGATCTGTCTGCCGGATACCGCCCCGCTTTCCAAGGTGGAGGCGACCAAGGGCTTCGGCGCGGACGTGTGTCTGGTCGAGGGTTGTTACGACGACGCGTACAACCGTGCGTTGGAGCTCAAGGAGGAAAAAGGGTATACCTTTGTGCATCCCTTTGACGACGAGGATGTTATCGCCGGTCAGGGCACCATTGGTTTAGAAATCGTGAACGAGATGGACGATATCGACGCGGTGATCGTTCCCATCGGCGGCGGCGGGTTGATCTCAGGGGTCGCGTATGCGATCAAATCCATTCGCCCGTCTATCAAGGTATACGGTGTGCAGGCGGCGGGCGCGCCGAGTATGTACAACTCGGTGAAAAACGGCAAGATCGAGTGCTTGGATTCCGTGTCCACCATCGCAGACGGTATCGCGGTGAAAAAACCGGGTGAGCACACGTTTGAATATATCAGCAAGTATGTGGACGATATCGCGCTGGTCACCGAGGACGAGATATCCTCGGCGGTGCTCGCCCTCATCGAAAAGCAGAAAATGGTCGCCGAGGGCGCCGGTGCGGTATCGGTGGCGGCGGCGATGTATAACAAATTCCCGCTTGCCGGCAAAAAAGTGGTCAGTCTCATCTCCGGCGGCAATATTGATGTAACGAGCCTGTCGCGTGTGATCGAACGCGGCCTGATGCGCTCGGCGCGTATTGTTAACCTGCTCATTGAACTCGCGGATAAGCCCGGTCAGTTGAAAGACGTGTCCCGCATCATTGCCGATTGCGGCGGTAACGTGACCGGTGTTCATTATGAGCGCGGCGGTACCAAGAGCGTCAACGGCTGTTTCCTGCGCATCACGCTGGAAGCGCGCAACTACGACCACGCCGATGAGATCGTACACGCACTGGAGGCCGAGGGCTTCCGTATTGCAGAAAGATAAGAGGGTTTTGATATGAAGATCGTACATACAAACAACGCGCCTGAGGCCATCGGGCCGTACAGCCAGGCAATGATCGCCGGCGGACTGGTGTTTACCTCCGGTCAGATCGCCATTGATCCCGCGACCGGTGCGGTGGAGGCGACCACCATTGAAGAACAGACCGAGCAGGTCTGTAAAAACATCACGGCGGTACTGGAAGCCGCCGGTTCATCCATCGACAAGGTCGTGAAGACCACCTGCTTTTTACAGTCGATGGAGGATTTCGCGGCGTTCAACGCCGTGTACGGCAAATATTTCACCGGCAAGCCCGCCCGCTCTTGCGTGGCAGTGAAAACCTTGCCGAAAAACGTGTTGGTCGAAGTCGATACCATTGCAGAACAATAAGGAGAACGGTTATGGATACCAGTAAATACAGTGTCGGTTATTATCCGGCACCGGGTACGCATTACAAATGGGTACAAAAAGATCATATTGAAAAAGCCCCCGCGTGGTGCAGCGTTGACCTGCGCGATGGCAACCAGAGCCTCATCATTCCGATGAGTCTGGAGGAAAAGCTGGAGTTTTACAAGCTGCTGTTAAAGGTCGGCTTTAAAGAGATCGAGGTGGGATTCCCTGCCGCGTCCGAAACGGAGTATGAATTTTTGCGCACCCTCATTGAGCGGAATATGATTCCCGATGATGTTACGGTGCAGGTGCTGACCCAGTGCCGCGAGCACATTATCCGCAAGACCTTTGATGCGTGCAAGGGCGCGCCCAACGCGATCATTCATTTTTACAATTCGGTCAGTGTGGCTCAGCGTGAGCAGGTGTTCCGCAAATCCAGGGAAGAGATCAAGCAGATCGCCATCGACGGCGCGAAGCTGGTCAAACGCCTTGCCGCGGAGTATGAGGGCAACTTCCGCTTTGAGTATTCGCCGGAAAGCTTTACGGGTACCGAGCCGGAGTACGCGCTGGAAGTGTGTAACGCCGTGCTTGACGTGTTGGAACCCGGTCCCGATAACAATGTCATTATCAATCTGCCGGTCACGGTAGAGATGAGCCTGCCGCACGTGTACGCGTCGCAGGTTGAGTATATGAGCGAAAACCTGAAATACCGTGAGCACGTGACGGTGTCATTGCATCCGCACAATGACCGCGGTACCGGTGTTGCCGATACAGAACTCGCACTGCTTGCCGGCGCGGATCGCGTGGAGGGTACGCTGTTCGGTAACGGCGAGCGCACCGGTAACGTCGATATCGTGACGTTGGCGATGAATATGTATTCCCACGGCGTGGATCCGAAGCTTGATTTTTCGGATATGCCGTCCATTGTGGAGGTATACGAGAAATGTACCCGTATGCACGTGTATGAGCGTTCGCCGTATGCCGGCGCGTTGGTGTTTGCCGCGTTCTCCGGCAGCCATCAGGACGCCATTGCCAAGGGTATGAACTGGCGCAAGGAGCAGGATCTGCACGCGTGGACGGTCCCGTATATCCCGATCGATCCGGAGGATATCAGCCGCACCTACGACGCCGACGTTATCCGCGTTAACTCCCAAAGCGGCAAGGGCGGTATCGGCTATCTGCTGGAGCAGACCTACGGCTATGTACTGCCGCCGAAAATGCGCGAGCACTTCAGTTATCTGTGCAAGAGCGTGTCGGATCACGACCACCGCGAGCTCAAGGTGGCCGACGTGCTTGCCATCTTCAAGGAGCATTATCTTGATCTCAAATCGCCGATCTCGATTGCTAACATGACCTTTATGCAAAAAGACAACGGCGTGGACGCGTACGTTACCTTTGAAAAGAACGGCGAAAAGAGCACGGTGCACACCACCGGCAACGGCTCGCTGGACGCGGTCAGCAACGCGCTCAAGGCGTATACCGGCAGTAACTATAAATTAAAAGTGTATACCGAGCACAGTGTGCAGGAGCAGTGCTCCGATTCCACCGCTGCCGCGTATATTGGTCTTGAAAAAGAAAACGGTACGCTCAGTTGGGGTGCCGGTACGGATACGGATATCATCCGCGCCGGTATCAACGCGCTGATCAGTGCGTACAACAACTTAATCACAGAGTAAAGGAGTGGTCGTAAATGGGTATGACCATGACACAAAAAATATTGGCGGCACACGCCGGACTGGAAACGGTCTCGGCGGGTCAGCTGATCAATGCGAAGCTGGATATCGTGCTCGGCAACGATATCACCACGCCGGTGGCGGTCAACGAGTTCAAAAAAGCCGGCTTTGACAGCGTGTTTGATAAGGATCGCGTGGCGATCGTGCTGGACCATTTCGTCCCGAACAAGGATATCAAGGCGGCGGAGCAGTCCAAGCAATGCCGCGAATTCGCCTGTGCGCATTGTGTGAGCCATTTCTACGATGTCGGTAAAATGGGCATCGAGCACGCGTTGCTCCCTGAGCAGGGCGTGGTGACGGCGGGTGACTGCATCATCGGTGCGGACAGCCACACCTGTACCTACGGTGCGCTCGGCGCATTTTCCACCGGTGTCGGCAGTACCGATATGGCCGCCGGTATGGCGACCGGTATGGCGTGGTTCAAGGTTCCCGCCGCGATCCGATTCGAACTGAAAGGTGAGTTACCCGCGAATTGCAGCGGTAAAGACGTGATCCTATACATCATCGGTAAGATCGGTGTGGATGGTGCGCTGTACCGCAGCATGGAATTCACCGGTGAGGGTGTTAGCTCTTTGTCGATGGATGATCGCTTGTGCATCTGCAATATGGCGATCGAGGCGGGTGCCAAAAACGGCATTTTCCCCGTAGACGATACCACGCGTGAGTATATGAAGGGTCGCTGTGAGCGTGAGCCGGTGGAATATACCGCCGATGCGGATGCCGAATACGAGCAGACCGTTGAGATCGATCTGTCCGCGATGGTTCCCACCGTCAGCTGTCCGCATCTGCCGGAGAACACCAAGCCGGCGAGCGAGCTTTCGGACATCAAGATCGATCAGGTCGTTATCGGCAGCTGCACCAACGGCCGTATGGAGGATATGGAAACCGCGTACCGTGTGTTAAACGGCAAGAAGATCGCCGACGGTGTGCGTTGCATCATCATTCCGGCGACGATGCAGATCATGCGCGAGTGCGTCGAACGCGGGTATGTTACGGCGTTTATCGACGCCGGTGCGGTGGTATCCACCCCGACCTGCGGACCCTGCCTCGGCGGGTATATGGGTATTCTGGCGGCGGGTGAGCGGTGCATCGCCACCACCAACCGTAACTTTGTCGGCCGTATGGGCCACGTGGACAGCGAGGTGTATCTCGCAAGTCCCGCAACCGCGGCGGCGAGCGCATTGACCGGTTACATCACCGAGCCGAAGGGGGTATAAGCGATGAAAACACAAGGAACTGTTTTTAAGTATCCCGATAATGTGGATACCGACGTGATTATCCCCGCTCGGTATCTGCACACCTCCGATGCAAAGGAGCTTGCCAAGCATTGT